>NZ_JBEPCJ010000098.1:0-40611 GCF_040299565.1 Spirillospora sp. NPDC000708 | reverse complement strand
GGCAACATCGGCCCGGAGGCGGCGCTGCCGGTCATGGAGGGCAAGGCGGCGCTGTTCAAGCGGTTCGCCGGGATCGACGCGTGGCCGATCTGCCTTCCCGAGTCGCGACGTCCCCGGCGGCGTAGAGGCCGGGGACCGCGGTCGCGCAGTCGTCGCCGGTGATCCGCAGGCCGCCCGTTCCCCGGACGGTGCCCTCCAGCACCATCCGCACCTCGTAGCGGTCGCGGAACGGGTCGATGCCGGCCTTGTCCAGCGGCAGGAAGTAGTTCGGCTGCGCGGCCCGCATCGCCCCGCGCAGCTCCGCGGGCGCCCGGTCCAGCCGCGCGAACACCTTCCGGCCGGCGGCAAGCAGCTCGGCGACGCGGGTCCTCGCGCCGAGCGGGTCCGGGACGTCGATCCGGTCGCCGTCCTCGGTGGAGTACGTCGCGAACTGCATCATCAGGCCCTTGGTGTGCGCGCCGTGCGCCGGGGACAGCGCGTACGCGGCGGAGAACTCCATGCCCGACAGCTCCGCGCCGAGCTCGGCGGCCATCAGGTGGCCGTCGCCGGTGTCGACGTTGGTCCCGAACGCCCCGGACAGGAACGCGCAGCCGCCGGTCGCGAGGACCACCGCGCCCGCGCGGACGGTCCACGCCTCCCCGCCCTTCTGGCGGGCGAGGCCCGACGCGCCCGACGCGGTGCCCGAGCCGTCCACGAGCAGGCGCAGCGCCGGATGGTGGTCGAGGATCGTCACACCCGACCTGTGCACGCGGCGCCGCATCCGCTTCATGTACTCCGGCCCCTGGAGGCTGCCGCGCCGTTCCACCCCGTCGTCGTCGACGGCGAACGGGTAGCCGAACGCGGCGAGGTCGCCGACGCGCCGGTACGTCTCGTCGACGACGCGGGCCATCCAGCGGCGGTCGGCGAGCCGGGCGCTCTGCTCGAACCGCTCGTCGACGGCGCGCTCGCGCGCGGCCTGGTCAGGCGGGACGTACCAGAGGTTGTTGCCGCCGGACGCGGTCGGCCCGCTGGTGCCGCAGTAGCCCTTGTCGGCGAGGACGACGCGCGCTCCCTCGCCGGCCGCGGCGAGGGCCGCCCACGCCCCGGCGGGGCCGCCGCCGAGGACGAGGACGTCGGCGTCCAGCTCGATCACGCCTTCGCTCCGGGGGCGAGCCAGGAGTCGAGCGTGTAGTCCTTCTTGACGAGGTTCTGCCGCACGAGGAAGGTCTTGGTGCCGTCGAGCAGCTTCAGCCCGTCCGCGGGGAACGGCTCGTCGGGCAGCTGGTCCTTCAGCGTCGTCTTGAGCGTGACCTGCGGCGCGTACCCGCCGGTCTTGGCGACGTACGCGGTGTAGCCCGCCCAGTTCGCCTTGGCGACCTGCGAGGCCTTGGTCTCGGCCTGCTGCCACACCTTGACGATGTCCTTGTGCCCGGACAGGTACTTCTCCGTCACGACCGTGACGGACGTGCCGAGCAGGTCGGGGTGGTCGCGGGAGGCGACGTCGATCGACCTGTAGCCCTTCGCCTCCTCGGCGGCCTGGTCGGCGGAGACCAGGCCGCCCGCGTCGATCGACCCCTTCTCCAGCGCCGCGATGATCGCGGGTGTGTACATGTGGATGATCTGCTTCGGCTTCACCCCCGCCTGCTGCAGCGCGCCGAGCAGGTAGCGGTGGATGTAGGAACCGGTCTGCACTCCGATCACCTTGCCTTGCAGGTCCTTGAGGGACGTCGGCCCGCCGTCCTTCTTGGCGACGATGGCGGCGTCCAGCCGGACCGAGTTGAGCGACAGCAGCCGGGTCGGCAGGCCCTGGCCGCGCCCGACCAGCGCGGGCGTGTCGCCGTACATGCCGATGTCGAGGGAGCCGCCCGCGAGCGCCTGGTTCAGGTCCGGGCCGTTCTGGAACGTCGCGACCTTGATCCTGGTGACGCCGGCGGCCTTCAGCGCGGGCAGCAGCTCGCCGCGCTCGTCGAGGAACCCGACGGCGCGGGTCAGCTTGTTGCCGACGGCCGATCCGATCACTCCGACGCGGAGCGTCCCGGAGCCGCCGGCGGCCGCGGACGAACCGCACGCCGCCGCGGCGAGGACGAGCAGGACGGCGGCCAGCATCCGGGGAATTCTCACGGTGATGCCTTTCGGGGGTTCGCAGGGTTCTGCGTGGTCTCGGGGAGGGTGGTGTCAGGAGGTGAGGGGGGCGCCCGCGCGGTCCAGCGAGGGCCCCACCGCGAGCCGGGCGCCGGGGGTCCGCCCCCGCCCCCAGCCGATCTGCTCGCGGTAGCTGCCGAGGAGCCCGCCCGCGGCGAGCGCCGCCTCGTCCGGCGGCTCGGGCAGCGGATGCGAGCGCGGGTCGACGAACAGCGCGTCCACCGGGCAGTACGCCTCGCACATGAAGCAGGTCTGGCAGTCGGACCGCCGGGCGAGCACCGGGACGCCGTCCGCGCCGCGGTCGAACACGTTGGTGGGGCAGACCTCGACGCACTTGTCGCAGGCGATGCACCGGTCCCGCGAGACGACCTCGATCACGACGCCACCGCCAAGGCGCCGGTCTCCGGCCGCGTCCACACCTCGTCGAGGCCGCCGGTGACGAGCCGGTGACGCTGGGCCGGGTCCTGCTCGGGCAGGTCCAGCCGCTTGTGCATGCCGCGCGTCTCGGTCCGGGCGAGCGCGGCGGTGTACATCCAGCGGGCGTGCGCGGCCATCGCGGCGGCCGACCGCGCGCGGACGATCCCGGCGCCGTCCTCGCGGAGCGTGCCGCGCAGCTCGCGCCACGTCCCGTCGAGGGACGCCAGCGCGGCGGCGAGGCGGTCGCCGCGGCGCAGGAGGTTCTTGTCGTAGGGCAGCACCTCCGCCTGGACGGCCGCGACATGCTCGGCGTGGCCGGGGGCCGAGGGGCCGGACGGCCGCACGCCCGCCTCGCCCAGCGCCCGGACGGGACGCGCGGCCGCCCGTCCGCCCAGCCCGGCGGCGTGGCGCGCGGCGCCCAGCCCGGCCCAGGTGCCGGACGACATCGCCCACGCCGCGTTGTGGCTGCCGCCGCCGGTGAAGCCGCCGCAGATCAGCTCCCGGGTGGCGGCGTCGCCGGCCGCGAACAGGCCCGGCACCGTCGTCGAGCAGTCGGCGCCGGTGATGCGGATGCCGCCGGTGCCGCGGACCGTCCCCTCCGCCAGCAGCGTCACCGGGAACAGGTCGGTGAACGGGTCGATGCCCTGCCGGTCGAACGGCAGGAAGAAGTTCGCCTGCGCGAGCCGCATCGCCCGCTGCTCCTCGGGGGTGGCCCGGTCGATGCGGCACAGGACGGGCTCGCTGAGCAGGGTCCGGGCGATGACGGAGCGGCCGCGCCGGCTGCCCGCGCCTTCCAGGACGCTGCCGTCCGCGCGGTAGAAGGTGGCGAACGAGTAGAACGCCGTTTTGGTCACGGAGGTGAACGCCGGGGCGATCGCGTAGGCGTTGGAGAACTCCATGCCGGACAGCTCCGCGCCCGCCTCCGCCGCGAACAGCGCGCCGTCCCCGGTGTCGACGTCGCAGCCGAGGGCCCTGCTCAGGAACGCGCACCCGCCGGTCGCGAGCACGACCGCGCCGGCCCGGACGCGGAACGGCCGGTCGTCCCGCAGGTGGTACCCGGCGGCGCCCGCGACGGCCCCGGACCCGTCCGCCAGCAGCTCGGTGACCGGGCTGTGGTCGAGGACCCGGACCCCGGCGCGGCGGACCCGCACGCGCATGCGGCGCATGTACTCCGGGCCCTGCAGGCCGCGCCGGATCTGCCGGCCCTGCTCGTCCACGGGGAACGGGTACTTCGAGACCTCGGCCAGCTCGTTCATGTTCGCGTACGTCTGGTCGAGGACGCGGGCCATCCACGCCCGGTCGGCGAGATGGCCGCCGAGGCCCTCCCGGCTCGCCATCGCGGCCTCCCGCGCCCGCGGGTCGGGCTCGACGTACCAGACCCCGGTGCCGGCGGACGCCGTCGCGCCGCTCGTCCCGAGGTACCCCTTGTCGGCGAGGACGACGCTCGCGCCGGCCTCCGCGGCCTTGACGGCGGCCCAGGCGCCGGCGGGGCCGCCGCCCGCGACGAGGACGTCGGCGGTCAGTTCGTTCATCGGGTCTCCTTGGCGGTGGCGACGGCCCGTACCCCGAGCCCGTCGAGCAGGTCGCGCCGCAGCGCGATGAATTCCGGGTCGTCCAGGGACCGCGGCCTCGGCAGGCCGACGGTGTACTCGCGCGCGATCCGGCCGCCGGCGAGCAGCAGCGCGCGGTCGGCGAGCAGCAGCGCCTCCTCCACGTCGTGGGTGACGAGCAGGACGGCGGGCCGGTGCTCGGCCCACAGGTCGGCGACGAGCGCCTGCGCGTTCAGCCTGGTCAGCGCGTCCAGCGCGCCGAAGGGCTCGTCGAGCAGCAGCAGGTCGGGCGTCCGGACGAGGGCGCGGGCCAGCGCGACGCGCTGCGACTCGCCGCCGGACAGGGTGAGCGGCCACGCGTCGGCGCGCGCCGCGAGCCCGACCTCGGCCAGCGCGGCCTCGGCCCGTGCGCGCAGGTCCCGGCCGCGCAGGCCGAGCACGACGTTGGACCACACCCGGCTCCACGGGAGCAGCCGGTGCTCCTGGTAGACGACGGCGCGCGCGCCGGGGACGTCGACCTCGCCGCCGCCGTGGCCGTCCAGCCCGGCGAGGGCGCGCAGCAGCGTGCTCTTGCCGGACCCGCTCGCGCCGAGCAGCGCCACGAACTCGCCGGGCGCGATGTCGAGGTCGACGCCGTCCAGGACGGTCCGGTCGCCGAACACGCGCCTGAGGCCGCGGACGCGGACCCCGTCGCGCAGGGCGGCGGTCATCGCGCCACCAGTCCCTTGCGCCAGGCCAGCGCGCGCCGCTCGATGAGCCGGACCAGCAGGTCCGTCGACACGCCGAGCAGCGCGTACAGCACGAGGACAACGAAGACCGTGTCCATCTGCATGAACTGAGTGGCCTGGTTGATGAGGAACCCGATGCCGCTGGCGGTCGCCGACTGCTCAACGACGACGAGCGTCAGCCACGCGACGCCGAGCGACAGCCGCAGCCCGACGAGGATCTGCGGGAGCGCGCCGGGCAGCACGACCTTCCGGACGAGCCCGAGCCGGCCGAGGCCGCAGGTCCGCGCCGACTCCACGAGCCGCTCGTCCACCCCGCGGATGCCGTGGAACACGTTGATGTAGAGGGGGAACACGACGCCGACCGCGATGAGGCCGACCTTGGACGTCTCGCCGATCCCGAACCAGATGATGAACAGCGGCACGAGCGCCAGGTGCGGCAGCATCCGGACGGCCTGGACGGGCGCGTCGATGACGTCCTCGCTGATCCGGAACAGCCCGGACAGCAGGCCGAGCACGAGGCCGAGCGGCAGCCCGATCGCGAGGCCCTTCAGCACCCGCAGCAGCGAGACGCCGAGGTTGGTGAACAGCTCGCCCGACGAGGCCATCTCCCAGCCGCGCGCGGCGACGTCGCTGACCGGCGGCGTCGTGCTGCCGAGCCAGCCCGCGCGGGCGCCGGCCTCCCAGAGGACGAGGACGGCGACGAGCCCGCCGGCCTTGCGGGCGCGGCGCAGCAGCGACAGCGCTAAGGCGCCGGAGCGCCCCGCGGCCGTGGGCGCGGCGGGTCCGGGTAGGGCGGAGCGGGGCGGATCTAGCAGGTCGGTGGACACGCGGCACCTCCGGAACAGGGGGACGGTCGGAAGGCAGGCAGGCAGGCAGGAGGGAGGGAGTGATCCGGCGCCGGCGACACTGCCGGGCGGAGGAGAGAGAGGAGAGGCGGCCGATCTCGGGCCGTGGATGTGCGGATCAGCGGTTCAACAGGACGCGCTGCACACGCGGAGGAGGTCGATGTGGCGCCTCGCCACCAGTACCTCCGTCGCGTTCATGTCCCCAAGGATGCACACGGAACCGGCGCTTGTGAAGCCCGCCGAAAGCCCGCTCTACCTGCACGGACGCCCCGTCCGACCAGAAAAACCCATAAAACATACCGATTTACCAGGGAATATGCCGGGCGGCGCCCGCGCCCTCCCTCGGCGCCATGGTTACGTAGATCACACCGTCCGGCCAGGTGCGCCCCGCCCGGCCCCCGGTCCGGCCGGGCGCCCGTGCCCGCGTGAGATGCTGCGGTCGTGGCGACGACCGGTCCGCAAGCATCCTCTCCGCGCCGCCGGCGCGGCCGTCCCGGCCACGACCAGGCGGCGATCCTGCGCGCCGCCGTGGAGCTGTTCAACCGCAAGGGCTACGACGCCACCAGCATGGGCGACCTGGCCCGCGAGCTCGGGCTCACCAAGCCCGCCATCTACCACCACGTCGCGGGCAAGGAGCAGCTGCTCGGCCAGGCGCTGGACGACGCCCTCGACGAGCTCACCGCCGCCGTCGCGGAGGCGTCCCGCGAGCGGGAGGGGACGACCGCCTACGGCCGCCTGCGCGCGGTGGTGCGGCGCAGCGTCGAGGTCCTCGTCGCGCACCAGCCGTCCGTCACGCTCCTGCTCCGCGTCAGGGGCAACAGCGAGGTCGAGCTGGCCGCGCTGGAGCGGCGCCGGTGGCTCGACGACCGCCTCGCCGAGCTCGTCGCGGACGCCGTCGCCGAGGGGGCACTGCGCGGGGACGTGCCGCCGGCGCTGGTGAGCCGGCTGCTGTTCGGCATGGTGAACTCGCTGGTCGAGTGGTACCGGCCGGGCGGCGCCTACGACACGGCGACCGTCGCCGACGCCATCACCTCCCTGGCCTTCGACGGCCTCGCCCGCCACGAGACCCCGCCGGACCAGGGAGATCAGGCGTCGTAGTCGACGGTGACGGTGTCGCCCGCCGGGAACGACTGGCAGGTCAGGACGAACCCGGCGTCGACCTCGGACGGTTCTAGGGCGTAGTTGCGGCGCATGTCCGCCTCCCCCTCGCGGACGCGGGCGCGGCACGTCCCGCAGACGCCGCCCTTGCAGGCGAACGGCAGGTCCCCGCGGGTCAGCTGGGCGCCCTCCAGGATCGTCGTCTCGCGGGACACCCGCGACGTGGTGCGCAGGCCGTCGAGCACGACGGTCAGCTCGGTCGTGGCACCGGCCACGGCGTCGTCGGCACGCCTGGGCTGCGGCGGAGGAGCGTCGACGTAGAACAGCTCGACGTGCACCGGTGAGGGGACGGCGAGGTCGGCGAGGACCTTCCGCGCGTCCTCGACCATCTGGAGCGGCCCGCAGATCCAGACGTGGTCGAACACCTCCGCGGGCACCAGGCCGGTGAGCAGCCGGGCGAGGCGGTCGCCGTCGAGGCGGCCGGAGAACAGCTCGGCGTCGCGCGGCTCGCGGGACAGCACGTGGACCAGCTGGAACCGCGGCCCGTACCGGTTCTTCAGGTCGCCGAGCTCCTCGGTGAACATCACGGTGCGGCTGGTGCGGTTGCCGTACAGCAGCGACACCTGCGCGCCGGGGTGGGCGAGCACCGTCGAGGCGACCGACAGCATCGGGGTGATGCCGGAGCCGGCGGCGATGCACAGGTGCCGCTCGCCGGTCGCCGGGTCCGCCCGCCAGGAGCCGGTCGGGGTCCGCACCTCGATGCGCGTGCCCGGCGCGACCTCGTTCACCAGCCAGGACGAGAACAGCCCGCCGGGGATCTCCCGGACGCCGATCCGGGGCGCGGCGCCGGCGGGCGCGCAGATCGAGTACGAGCGGCGCTCCTCCCGCCCGTCGACGAAGCGGCGCAGGGTGAGGGACTGGCCGGCCCGGAACGCGTAGGCGTCGCGCAGGCCGTCCGGGACGGCGAAGGTGATCGCGGCGGCGTCCTCGCAGAGGCGGTCCACCGCCGCCACGGTCAGCTCGTGGAACACCGCCGACCGGGCGGGCGCGGCGCCGGGCGCGAGGGTGGTCATGTCAGATCTCCTTGACGTGCTCGAACGGCTCGAGGCAGTCGGTGCAGCGGTACAGGGCCTTGCACGCGGTCGCGCCGAACTCGGAGGTCAGGCGGGTGGACGTGGAGCCGCAGCGCGGGCAGGCGGGGGCGCGGCGGGTCGGCCCGAGCGTGAGCCCGAGCGGCCCGGACGGGCGCCGGACCGGCCCCGGCGGCGACAGGCCCGCCTCCCGCAGCGCGGCCCGCCCGCGCTCGGAGATCCAGTCGCTCGACCACGGCGGGTCCAGCACGATCCGGACCCGCACGCGCGGGAACCCCGCGCCGTTCAGCCGGTGGACGAGGTCGTCGCGCATCGTCGCGAGGGCCGGGCAGCCGGTGTAGGTCGGCGTGATCGAGGCGACGACGGCCTCCGCGCCGTCGGCGTCGCGCTCGACGTCGACGCCGCGCAGGACGCCGAGGTCGGCGAGGGTGAGCATCGGCATCTCCGGGTCGCGCACCTGCCCGGCCGCGTCGAGGGCGCGCTCGCGTGCCGTCGCGCGGGCCACCGCGCGGGCGTTCACCATTGCCCGCTCGGGTGTGCGCGCGCGACCACCTGCATCTCGGCGAGCAGCCGGCCGAACGCCTCGGTGTGCATGCCGTCGCGGCCCGTCCGCCCGCCGACCCCGGCGAGGGGCGGGCGGTCCGGGCGGTCGACGCCGCTGACGGCCAGCACCTGGTCGAGGACCGCGTCGACCTCGTCGCGGACGGCGCTGGGGTCGACGCCCACGCCGGCCTCTGCGAGGGACGCCTCGACCGGGTGCGCGGCGACCAGTTCCGGCTGGAGCGGCCACAGCTCGTCCAGCGCGGCGACGAGCCTGCGGCGCGACTCCTCGGTGCCCTGCGCCAGCGTCAGGAACCAGCGGCCCGCCCAGTCGCGGTGGTAGGTGACCTCCTTGGCGCCCTTGGCCGCCACCGCCGCCAGCACCCGGTCGGCGCTCGCCCGGAGCCGTTCCAGCAGCGCGAGCCGCGCCGCCGAGAACAGCAGCAGCCGGACGACCACGTGCGCGAAGTCGCCGTTGGCCACCTCGGCGAGGCGGACGTTGCGGAACTCCCCCGCCTCGCGGAAGAAGGCGAGCGCGTCCTCGCCCGGCACCGGCGAGCCCTCGGGGAGGGCGGGCACGGCGGCGGGGTCGGCGGCGGCCGCCCGCGACAGCAGCAGCCGCGCCTGGCCGAGCAGGTCGAGGGCGATGTTCGCGAGCGCGATGTCCTCTTCGAGGTCGGGGGCGCGGCTACACCACTCCGCCAGGCGCTGGGACATGATCAGCGCGTCGTCGCCGAGCATCAGGCAGTACGCGGCGAGGTCGGCGCGGTCGACGCCGTCCGGCACGGTGGTGTCGACGCCGGCGAGGGGGTCCTCGAAGCCGGTGCCGAACGCCCACTGCGAGGACTCGCCGCCGGCCAGCCCGTCGAACACGCCGCCGAGGTCGCTGTTCAGAAGGTCGTCGCTCATCGGTGGTCCGCCCTCACATGTGCGGGACGTCGTCGGGGATGTCGTAGAAGGTCGGGTGCCGGTAGACCTTGTCGCCGCTCGGCGCGAACAGCGGGTCCTTCTCGTCCGGGCTGGACGCGGTGATGGCGTCGGCCCGCACGACCCAGATGCTCACGCCCTCGTTGCGGCGCGTGTAGACGTCGCGCGCGTGGCGCAGCGCCATCACGTCGTCGGGGGCGTGCAGCGACCCGACGTGCACGTGGTTGAGGCCGCGCTTGCCGCGCACGAACACCTCGTAGAGCGGCCATTCCCGCCTATCGGTCATTACCGGCCTCCCTCGCGGATCGCTCGGCGAACGCCGTCGCGGCCTCGCGCACCCACGCGCCGTCCTCGTGGGCGGCGCGGCGGTGCGCCAGCCGCTGCGCGTTGCACGGCCCGTTCCCGCCGACGACCTGGGCGAACTCCTCCCAGTCCGGCTCGCCGAAGTCGTAGTGGCCGCGCTCGGCGTTCCAGCGCAGGTCCGGGTCGGGGAGCGTCACCCCGAGCGCCTCGGCCTGCGGGACGGTCATGTCGACGAACTTCTGCCGCAGCTCGTCGTTGGAGTTGCGCTTGACGCCCCACGCCATCGACCGCGCGCTGTTCGGGGACTCGGCGTCCGGCGGGCCGAACATCATCAGCGACGGCCACCAGAACCGGTCGACCGACTCCTGCACCATCGCGCGCTGGGCGTCCGTCCCGCGCATCATCGTCATCAGCAGCTCGTAGCCCTGCCGCTGGTGGAAGGACTCCTCCTTGCAGATCCGGATCATCGCGCGGCCGTACGGCCCGTAGGACGTGCGGCACAGCGGCACCTGGTTGCAGATCGCGGCGCCGTCGACGAGCCAGCCGATCGTGCCGACGTCGGCGTACGACAGCGTCGGGTAATTGAAGATCGAGGAGTACTTCTGCCGGCCCGACAGCAGCATCTCCGTCAGCTCGGCCCGGGACACGCCGAGGGTCTCGCACGCCGAGTACAGGTACAGCCCGTGCCCGGCCTCGTCCTGGACCTTCGCCAGCAGGATCGCCTTGCGGCGCAGAGACGGGGCGCGGCCGATCCAGTTGCCCTCCGGCTGCATCCCGATGATCTCCGAGTGCGCGTGCTGGGCGATCTGGCGGATCAGGGTGCGGCGGTAGCCGTCCGGCATCCAGTCCCGGGGCTCGATCCGGTCGCCCCGCGCGATGGTCGCGTCGAACCGCTCCTGCGCCGCCGCCTCGCGCGGCGCGGGATCCACGGGGGTCGTCGTCATGTCCCCTCCTCACCGGTCGAACGAATTACTTATCGTTCGGTCAGTAATACGGTCGCACGGGCGGCCGCCCGAGCGCAACGGTCCCCCGCGCATCCGCCCCGCGGGCCGGCGCGAAGGCCGGGACCGGCTCCTCCGCGGAGCCGGGCCGCGGGCTACGGTGAGGTGGCCCGGACCCGGCCGGCCGCATCCACCCTGGAGGACCGCATGCACCGCCTCACCGTCCAGTACTTCTCGCCCGCCGACCCCGCGGCGTTCGACGAGCGCTACGAGAGCACGCACGTCCCGCTCGTGCACGCCCTGCCCGGCCTGAAGTCGTTCACCCTGACGCGCCCGCAGGCGCTCGGCGCCGGCGCGCCCTACCTCGTCGCCGAGCTGTGGTTCGAGGACGGCGACGCCCTCGCGGCGGCGCTGGGCAGCCCGGAGATGGCCGCGGCCGCCGAGGACGCGGCGAAGTACGACGTCGCCTCCACGACCATGTTCTCCGGCGAGGTGCGCGAGACCCTCGGCTGATCACGCAGTCCGGCCGCCGCCCCCTCGTCGCGGACGAGGCGGGCGGCGGCCGCGTTCACGCGCCCGGGACGGCCCCCCACGCCGCTCCCCGGCCGCGGGCCTCGTCGAACACCAGCCAGGTGCGGGTGGCGCGGACCCCGGGGATGTCCTGGACGCGCTCCAGCACCACGTGCCGGAGCGCCGCGTTGTCCGGGGCCCTGACGAGGGCGAGCACGTCGTAGTCCCCGCCGACCATCGCGAAGTGCTCGACGTAGGTGATCTCCTTCAGCCGGGCCGACACCGCCCGCCAGGAGTTCTGCTCGATCGTGATCGAGACGTACGCGCTGGTGCCGAGCCCCGCCCGGTGCGGCGCCAGCTCCGCCGTGAAACCGGTGATGACGCCGTCGTCCATCAGGCGGGTGAGGCGCGCGTAGGCGTTGGCGCGGGAGACGTGCACGTTCTCGGCGAGGGCCCGCACCGAGATCCGGCCGTCGCGCAGCAGCTCGGCGATGATCGCCCGGTCCACCGCGTCCAGCCGTCCGGCAGAACGTCCCGGCCAGGCGCCGTCCGCGGCGTCATCGTTCGACATTTGGCCACCCTCACGCCTCATTGAGACCAACTTGTCGCTCATTATCCGGCATGTCTTGAACAGATGGTCGCCGGGACGGACGCTTTGGTCGTCAAGCGTCCAAGGAAAGCGAGGCGCGCCATGCCAGTGCGGAAACCCATGCCGGTGCGCAAGCCCGAGCCCGCGCGGAAAGCCGTGCCCGTCCGGAAGGCCGGTGCCGCGCGGAAAACCGGGGCGGCGCGGAAATCCGAGGCGGCGCGGGAGGCCGGAGCCGTCCGGGAGGCCGGTGCCGTCCGGGAGGCCGGTGCCGTCCGGGAGGCCGGTGCCGTCCGGGAGGCCGGTGCCGTCCGGGAGGCCGTGCGCGATCACCGGCCGGAGGTCGACGGGCTGCTCCCGTCCCCCGCCCCCGTGCGCTTCGTCGCCGAGGACGGCACGGCCGTCGAGCCCCCGGCGGGCCGGACGGCGCCCGCCGACGGCGAGCTGCTGGAGGCGTACCGCCGGATGGTGCTCGGCCGCCGCTTCGACCGGCAGGCGACGGCGCTGACCAGGCAGGGCAGGCTCGCGGTGTACCCGTCGAGCCGCGGCCAGGAGGCGTGCCAGATCGGCGGCGTGCTCGCGCTGCGCGACGGCGACTGGCTCTTCCCCACCTACCGGGACTCGGTGGCGCTGGTCGCCCGCGGCCTCGACCCCGCCGAGGTGCTCACGCTGCTGCAGGGCGGCTGGCACTGCGGGTACGACCCGGCCGCCATGCGCGTCGCGCCGCAGTGCACCCCGCTGGCCACCCAGACCCTCCACGCGGTGGGCATGGCCGAGGCCCTGCGCCGCAAGGGCGAGGACGGCGTCGTGATGGCCTTCGTCGGCGACGGCGGCACCAGCGAGGGCGACTTCCACGAGGCGCTCAACTACGCGGCGGTCCGGCGCGCGCCCGTGGTGTTCTTCGTGCAGAACAACCAGTACGCGATCTCGGTGCCGCTGGCCAAGCAGACCGCCGCGCCCGCGCTCGCCTACAAGGGCGTCGGGTACGGCGTCCGCTCCGAGCAGGTGGACGGCAACGACCTCGTCGCGGTGCTGTCCGTGCTGGCCTCGGCCGTGGAGCACGCGCGCGCAGGCGGTGGCCCGTCGCTGGTGGAGGCGCACACCTACCGCATGGACGCCCACACCAACGCCGACGACGCCACCCGCTACCGGAAGGACGACGAGGTCGCGCGCTGGGAGGCCGCCGACCCCATCGCGCGCCTGGAGACCTACCTGCGCGGCCGGGGCGTGCTCGACGACGAGGGGGTGGCCTCGGCGGACAGGGCCGCCGAGGAGTTCGCCGCCCGGGTCCGCGACGCGCTGAACGCCGACGACGAGACCGCGCCCGCGCCGCTGGAGCTGTTCGAGCACGTGTTCGCCGAGCCCACCCCGCAGCTGCGCGAGCAGCGGGCCCAGCTGGCGTCCGAGCTGGCCGCCCTGGAGGACTGACATGACGGAAACGACGACCCGCAAGACGGGGATGACGATGGCGCAGGCGCTGAACGCCGCGCTGCGGGACGCGCTCCGCGAGGACGAGCGGGTCCTGGTCTTCGGTGAGGACGTCGGCCCGCTGGGCGGCGTCTTCCGCATCACCGACGGACTCACCGCCGAGTTCGGCGAGGACCGGTGCTTCGACACCCCGCTCGCGGAGGCCGGCATCGTCGGGCTCGCCGTCGGCATGGCGATGGGCGGGTTCCGCCCGGTCGTGGAGATGCAGTTCGACGCGTTCGCCTATCCGGCGTTCGAGCAGATCGCCTCGCACGTCGCGAAGATGCGCAACCGCACCCGCGGCCTGCTGCCGCTGCCGATGGTGATCCGGATCCCGTACGCGGGCGGCGTCGGCGGCGTCGAGCACCACAGCGACTCCAGCGAGGCGTACTACGCGCACACCCCCGGCCTGAAGGTGGTCACCCCCGCCACGCCGGACGACGCGTACTGGCTGCTGCGCGACGCCGTCGCCGATCCCGACCCCGTGGTCTTCATGGAGCCGAAGCGGCTGTACTGGTCCTCGGGCGAGGTGTCGCCGGCGGACCGCCGCACGGCCGGGATCGGGCGGGCCGCCGTGCGGCGCGCCGGGACGGACGCGACGCTCGTCGCCTATGGACCCAGCGTCTCCGTGGCCCTGGAGGCGGCCGAGGCTGCGGAACGGGAGGGCCGGTCGCTGGAGGTCGTCGATCTGCGGTCGATCGTGCCGTTCGACGACGAGACCGTCATGGCGTCGGTCCGCAAGACGGGCCGGTGCGTGGTGATCCAGGAGGCGCAGGGGTTCGCGGGCGTCGGCGCGGAGATCGCGGCGCGCGTCCAGGAGCGCTGCTTCCACTCGCTGGCGGCCCCGGTGCTGCGCGTCAGCGGCTTCGACATCCCGTACCCGCCGCCGAAGCTGGAGCGCTCGCACCTGCCGGACGCCGACCGGGTGCTCGACGCGGTGGACCGGCTCCAGTTCGACGACGCGCCCGACACCCGCTACCTCGCGCAGGCGGAGCCGCCGGTGGCGGAGGCCCGCCTCCTGCCGGGCGGCGCCATGCGGGAGGCGTCGTGACGACCGCCGTCGCGGCGCGGGTGTTCCGCCTGCCCGACCTCGGCGAGGGCCTGACGGAGGCCGAGGTCCTGGAGTGGAAGGTCGCGGTCGGCGACACCGTCGAGGTCGACCAGGTCGTGGTGGAGGTGGAGACCGCCAAGGCCGCCGTCGAGGTCCCGGTCCCGTTCGCCGGGACGGTGCTGAGGCTGCACGCGGGGCCGGGCGCCGTCCTCGGCGTCGGCGAGCCGCTCATCGAGGTCGGGGAGGCCGGGGCCGCGGCCGAGGACCCGGCCGCCGCCCGCTACCGCGAGGAGGAGCAGGCGGGCTCGGGCAACGTGCTGATCGGCTACGGCACCGGCGGCGCGTCCGGGACGCGCAGGCGGCGGCGCGGCAGGGCGCGTCCCGCCGCCGCGGCGCCCGCCGGGGAGGTCCGGACGGAGGCCGCCGCGCCGGCGGCGCGGCCGCCGCTCGCGCCGCGCGTGATCTCGCCGCTGGTCCGCAGGATCGCGCGCGAGCACGGCGTGGACATCGCCGCCGTCGTCCCGACCGGCCCGCGCGGCGTCATCCTGCGCCGCGACGTCGAGCAGGCCATCGCCGCCGCGGCCCCCAGGGAGCCGGTGGCCGCAGAGCCGGTGGCGACAGAGCGGGCGGCCACGGAGCGGGCGGCCCCAGAGCGGGCGGCCACGGCGGCGCCCGGACTCGTGGACGAGCGCATCCCGCTGCGCGGCCTGCGCCGGGCGGTGGCCGACAAGCTCACCCGCAGCCGCGCCGAGATCCCCGACGCCACCACCTGGGTGGACGTCGACGCCACCGCCCTGCTCGAGGTGAAGGACGCGCTGCGCCGCACCCGCCCGGACCTCGGCATCGGGGTGCTCGCGCTGCTCGCCCGGATCTGCGTGTCCGGGCTGCGCCGGTTCCCCGAGCTGAACTCCTCGGTCGACACCGGCCGCGCCGAGATCGTCCGGCACGGGCGGGTGAACCTCGGCTTCGCCGCGCAGACCGACCGGGGGCTGGTCGTCCCGGTCGTGAAGGACGCGCACCTGATGACGACCGGGGACCTCGCCGCCGAGCTGGCCCGGCTCACCGGACTCGCCCGCGCCGGGAAGCTGCCGCCCGAGGCGCTGACCGGCGGCACGTTCACGCTCAACAACTACGGGGTGTTCGGCGTGGACGGCTCGACGCCCATCATCAACCATCCCGAGGCGGCGCTGCTCGGCGTCGGCCGGATCGTCGACCGGCCCTGGGTGCACGGCGGCGCCGTCGTCCCGCGCAAGGTCGCGCAGCTGTCCCTCACCTTCGACCACCGGGTCTGCGACGGCGGCGCCGCGGGCGGTTTCCTGCGCTACGTGGCCGACTGCGTGGAGGACCCGGCCGTCCTCATCGCGCACACCTGATCCGTACCGGCCGGGATCGCGGACGCCTCGCTAGCCCCGCGATCCCGGCCGGTACGGCTCCAGCGCCTCGGCGGGACGGCCGTGGACCTCCTGGGCGACCAGTCCCGCGAGGTGCGGGGCGAGCGTGATGCCGCTGTGCGTCACGACCGTGTACAGGCCGGGGAGCTGCGGGCCGACGAGCGGGTAGCCGTCGACGGGCAGCGGCCGCACGCACCGGCGCACTCGGGCGACGTCCGCGCTCAGGCCGGGGATCAGGGCCCGGCCCCGGGCGAGGAGTTCGGCGCCGGCGGCCTCGATCCGCTCCGCCGGGACCGCGTCGTCGATGCCGGCGTCGATGTCGTCGGCTTCGAGGACGAGGCCCCCGTCCTCCGCCGGCCGGGCCGACAGCGCGGGGCCGTGCACGAGCCCGTGGACCGCGCCGGGAGCCGGGGTCGTCGTGGCGACCAGGCAGGGCGCGGCCGAACCGGGCCGTGCCGGGTCGACCAGCGGCAGCGTGATCCCGGCGGTGGCCAGCAGCGCGGGAGCGTGCCGTCCGGCGGCGCAGATCGTGAGGTCGGCGTCCAGGTCCCGGCCGTCGTCGAGGCGCACGCCGGTGACGCGGCCGCCGTCGAGGTTGAGGCGGACCGCGCGGCGCCCGGTGACGATCCGCGCGCCCGCCTCCTCCGCCCGCCCGGCGAGGGCCCGCGCCGCCGGGCCGCCGTGCACGAAGCCCTCGTCGGGGTAGTGCGCGATGAGCGCGTCGCCCGGCACGCTTACGGAAGGTTCCAGCTCGCGCAGCCGGCCGGGGCCGATCAGGCGGGCGGCGTAGCCGAGACTTGCCAGGTCGTCGACGCGCGCGGCCAGCCGCGCCTTGGCGTCCTCGGACGCCGCCCACGCGGTGTTGCCCGCCGGCCGGTACCAGGACGGCCCGCCGAACCCGGCGGCCAGGTCGCGCCAGGCGCGCAGCGCGGCCGTCCGGAACCGGTGGTACGCGGGGTCGGCGGGATCGTTGGCGTTGAGCCACGCGTAGCTGGTGCCGGACGTCCCCGCGCCGGGCCGCAGCTCCTCGACGACCGTGACCGCGTCGCCCGCGTGCGCGCCCCGCCCGCCGTCCGCCGGGCGGGCGAGCCGGTCGGCCAGCGCGGCCCCGACGATCCCCGCGCCGATCACGAGTATCCGCATCACTCCAGCCTGACAGCCCGCCCGCCCGGCGCCAAGGACGGACCGGACCGCGCTAGCGCAGCGCGGGGGCCAGGCGCCGCCACTCCTCGCGCGGGAACGCGTTGCCGTCCGCCGTGAGCACCTGCACGCAGACGTGGTCGGCGCCGGCCGCGCGGTGCTCGTCGACCCGGCGCCGGACCGCCTCCTCGTCGCCCCAGGCGATCACGGCGTCGAACAGCCGGTCGCTCACCGTGTCGACGTCCTCCTGCGTGAACCCGATCCGCAGCAGGTTGCCCGCGTAGTTCGGCAGGCCGAGGTAGGAGCGCAGCCAGTCCGTCCCGATCTCGCGCGCCTCGTCCCGCGTCGAGCAGAGGATCACCGTCTGCTCCGGGAGCACGAGCGGGCCGTCGCCCACGGCCTCGCGGGCGATCCGGGTGTGCTCGGGCGGGACGAGGTACGGGTGGGCGCCCCGGGCCCTCTTCGCCGCCGTCTCCAGCATGCGGGGCCCGAGCGCGGCGAGCACCCGGCTGTCCCGGGGGACGGGCCGCTCGGCCGCGTCGAGGCCGTCGAGGAAGGCGGACATCGCCGCGAGCGGCCGGCGGTACCGGCCGGGCTCCGCGGAGTCCACCAGCGGGGCGTGGCTGACGCCGATGCCCATCAGGAAGCGGTCGCCGTGCTCGGCCGACAGCGACGCGAACGAGGCGGCGGCGTCCTCGGGCGCGTGCATCCACAGGTTCAGGATGCCGGTCGCGACGACCGCGCGGCGGGTCGCCCCGAGGAGGTTCCCGACGGCGTCGAACACCGGTCCCCCGATGTCGGGGACCCACATCGCGCTGTACCCCAGCTCCTCCAGCTCGGCGGCGACCTCCGCCGCCTCGGCGGCGTCCCCGTAGCGCAGCTGCTGGCTCCACACACCGACACCGGACAGATCCACGGCGCCCTCCCTCCCGGTCGTGCCGCACGGTCGGGCGGGGCCGCCCGCCGTCCGGCCGGTCGTCCTTGATCTTCAAGGAGAGCGTATCGGGGCACGCGGCGGACGGTGGCCGGACGCGGCCGCGGCATGACGATGATCAGGGCGCGAGGGGCGTTTGACGTGGGCTTTCTCCGGCTAGTGCCCGGTGTAGGCAGGCCAGCGGGAGGGGGACCCGGATGACGGCGGTCGAGGAGGCGGCCGACACCAGCGCCGAGGAGGCGCTGGAACGGCACAGCCTCGGGACGAGGATCGGGAACGTCCTGGCGACGACCGACCACAAGACGGTGGGCTACCTGTACCTGTCGACGTCGTTCGCGATGTTCCTGATCGCCGGGCTGATGGCGATGCTGATGCGGGCGGAGCTGCTGCGGCCGGGCCTGCAGGTGATGGACGCCCTGCAGTACAACGAGCTCTTCACGATGCACGGCACGATCATGCTGCTGCTGTTCGCGACGCCGCTGTTCCTCGGGTTCGCCAACGTGATCATGCCGCTGCAGATCGGCGCGCCGGACGTGGCGTTCCCGCGGCTGAACGCGCTGACCTACTACTTCTTCCTGTTCGGCGCGATCATCGTGCTGGCGGGCTTCCTGATGCCGGGCGGCGCGGCCGACTACGGGTGGTTCGCCTACTCGCCGCTGACCTCGCCGACGTTCTCGCCCGGCCTGGGGAAGGACATGTGGGCCATGGGGCTGATCCTGTCGGGCGTCGGGACGACCCTGACGGGGGTCAACCTGATCACCACCGTCATCACGATGCGGGCCCCCGGCATGCTGATGTTCCGGATGCCGATCTTCACCTGGAACATCCTGCTGACCAGCCTGATGGTCATCATCGCGTTCCCGGTGCTCGCCGCCGCGCTGTTCGCGCTGGAGGCCGACCGCAAGCTCGGCGCGCACGTCTACGACGGCGCGAACGGGGGCGCGCTGCTGTGGCAGCACCTGTTCTGGTTCTTCGGCCATCCCGAGGTGTACATCGTGGCGCTGCCGTTCTTCGGCATCGTCACCGAGATCATCCCGGTGTTCGCCCGCAAGCCGATCTTCGGCTACCTCGGCATGGTCGCCGCCACCATCAGCATCACCGGGCTGTCGATGACCGTCTGGGCGCACCACATGTTCGCCACCGGGCAGGTGCTGCTGCCGTTCTTCTCGATCACCTCGTTCATGATCGCGGTACCGACCGGCATCAAGTTCTTCAACTGGGTCGGCACGATGTGGAAGGGCGAGATCTCCCTGCGGACGCCGATGCTGTGGGCGATCGGGTTCCTGGTGACGTTCCTGTTCGGCGGCCTCACCGGGGTGATCCTGGCGTCGCCGGCCATGGACTTCCACCTCACCGACTCGTTCTTCGTCGTCGCCCACATGCACTACGTGCTGTTCGGCACCGTGGTGTTCGCGATGTTCGGCGGGTTCTACTTCTGGTGGCCGAAGATGACCGGCAAGATGCTCGACGAGACCTGGGGCAAGATCCATTTCTGGACGCTGTTCGTCGGCTTCCACACCACCTTCCTCGTCCAGCACTGGCTCGGCGCCGAAGGCATGCCGCGCCGCTACGCCGACTACCCGAAGCAGTTCGCGACGCTGAACCTCGTCTCGTCGATCGGCGCGTTCATCCTCGGCGCGTCCACCTTCGCGTTCCTGTGGAACATCTACCGGACGCACCGGCGCGGCGAACCCGTCGGCGTGGACGATCCGTGGGGCTTCGGCAATTCGCTGGAGTGGGCGACCTCGTGCCCGCCGCCCCGCCACAACTTCGTGGCGATGCCGCGGATCCGCTCGATGCGGCCGGCGTTCGACCTGCGCTACCCGCCCCTGGAGCCGCCGGAGGAGGCGGAGATCGCCACGCCCCCGCCGTCCGGGCGCTCGTAGCGGCCCCGGCGGCGCGCCCGAGACGGAACGGCCTCGGGGCGGGCGCGACGATGCGCGCCCGCCCCGAGGCGTTCCCGTGGAGGGGCCGGTCAGGCCACCGGCTCGGTGGACGGCTCGGCGTGCGCGGCGTCCTTGGCGGCGGCGGCCGCGCGGCGGCCCGGGATCGTCATGGCGATCAGCGCGGCGAGGACCGCGACGCCGCAGCCGATCGCGAGGCCGGTGCGGAAGCCGTTCTCCGAGGGCAGCGCGTGCCCGCCGAGGCTGATCGTCATCTGCGACAGCACGGCCCCGACGACGGCGGCGGACACCGACGTGCCGATCGAGCGCATCAGCGTGTTGAAGCTGTTCGCCGAGCCGGTCTCCGACCGCGGCACCGCGCTCATGATGAGCGCGGGCATCGCGCCGTAGGCCAGCCCGACGCCGCCGCCGCAGATCGCGGTGAAGATCATCAGGCCCCAGGCGTGCCCCAGCAGGACCTGCGACGACCCGTACCCGGCGGCGACCACCAGGGCCCCGCAGATCAGGGTGACCTTGGGGCCGCGGGCGGCCGACAGCCGCGCGCCGAGCGGGGACACCGCCATCATCACCAGGCCGGACGGGACCATCCACAGTCCCGCGGCCACCATCGACTGGCCGAGCCCGTACCCGGTCCGCTCGGGCAGCTGGAGGAGCTGCGGCGCGATCAGCGACTGGGCGTACATGGAGAAGCCGACCACGACCGACGCGGCGTTGGTGAGCAGCACCTGCGGCCGCGCCGTCACGCGCAGGTCGACGAGCGGGTCGCGGCTGCGCAGCTCCCACCAGCCCCAGGCGAGCAGGACGACCACGGCGGCGGCGAAGAGGCCGACGGTGGTGCCGCTCGCCCAGCCCCAGTCGGCGCCCTTGGACACGGCCAGCAGGAGGCACACCAGCCCGGCGCCGAGCCCGACCGCGCCGGGGGCGTCGAAGCGGCCCTCGGCCTGCGCGGGCACGGCGGGCACGAGCAGCCAGATCAGCACGGCGACGAGGACGCTCAGCGCGGCCGCCCCCCAGAACAGCACGCGCCAGTTGGTGTTCTCGGCGACCAGCGCGGCGATCGGCAGCCCGAACGCGCCGCCGATGCCCATCGAGGAGCTCATCAGCGCGATGGACGAGCCGAGCCGCTCGGGCGGCAGCAGGTCGCGCAGCGCGCTGATGCCGAGCGGGATCATGCCCATGCCGAGGCCCTGCATCCCGCGGCCGATGATCATCGGCCAGAGCGAGCTCGACAGCGCGCAGAGCACCGAGCCGGCGATCAGCGGCACCATGCAGGCCAGCATCAGCCTGCGCTTGCCGTACAGGTCGCCGAGCCGGCCGATCATCGGCATCGCGACCGCGGAGGCCAGCAGGGTGCCGGTGATCACCCAGGTCGCGTTGGACGCCGTCGTGTGCAGCAGCTTCGGCAGATCGGCGATCAGCGGCACCACCAGCGTCTGCATGAACGCGGCGACGATGCCCGCGACGGCCAGCACCGCGACGATGCCGTTCGGGCGGACGGCGGGACCGGAGTCGTCCACGTGGGTCTCCTCTTCGGGGAACGGATCGGCTTCGGGGAACGGATCAGCCGTATGCACGATACATACGATGTGGTGGATGCACAAAGTGTGTATCGCGCATATCCGCTGTGATAAGCAGGAGACGCACCCGGAGGGCTGATCCCGGGGGCACGGATCGGAGGCACCATGGACGAACCGACGCACCGGGTCGAGTACGAGACCATGCTGCTCGGGCGGCACAGCCTGGAGTTCGCGGGCGGCTCCGCCCGCGCGGCCGGGCACCTGGAGCGCAGCGCCTACATCCTGCTCAGCCGCATCCGGGTCGAGGGGCCGATGTCGATCCGCCAGCTCAGCGAGGCGTTCGGCCTGGACCAGTCCACGCTGAACCGGCAGACCTCCGCCATGGTGCGCTCCGGGCTGGCCGAGCGCATCCCCGACCCCGAGGGCGGCATCGCCCGCAAGTTCCGCATCACCGCCGAGGGCGAGCGCCGGCTGGAGGAGGAGCGCGCCCGGATCGTCGCGAGCCTGGACAAGATCATGGCCGACTGGCCACCGGAGGACGTGCGGACCTTCGCCGACTGCCTCAAGCGGTTCAACACCGACATCGAGCGGCTGAGCGGACGTCCCTGGCCCCGCCCCTGACGCTCCCCGCCCTTGCCCCTCTCCCGTCCCTGACGCCCCCCGGCCGCCGCCCGCGCCTCCCGGGGCGAGAAAGGACACCGAAGGAATGGACGTCCGGCTCGTGGACGGCCCCCCGTCCCTGATCTCCACGTTCTTCGACCTCGGCGAGCACGGGTACACGACGGCGGAGTTCTTCGCCTCCGGCGAGGCCACCGCCTACGAGCCCGCCGGCGCGACCGGCGACGACGGCGTGTGGCCCGTCCGTCCGGGCCGCCGCGCGCCCTTCACGACGCGCCTGGTCGTGCACCGCCCGGCCGATCCGGCGGCGTTCGGCGGGACGGTCGTCGTCGAATGGCTCAACGTCTCGTCCGGCGCGGACGCCCCGGCGTGCTGGCTGACGACGCACCGGCAGCTCGTCCGGGACGGCGCCGCCTGGATCGGCGTCTCCGCGCAGCGGGACTCCATCGACGGCGAGTCGCTGTTCTCGCGCCTGAGCGCCGCGGAGGGCGACTTCTCCTCCATCACGCTTCCGCCGCTGAAGAGGACCGACCCGGAGCGGTACGCGCCCCTCGACCATCCGGGCAACGCGTTCTCGTTCGACGTCTTCGCGCAGGCGGGACGGCTCGCGCGGGAGGAGGGCGGCCTGCTCGGGCCGCTCCGCGCGTCCCGCGTGCTCGCCGCGGGCCAGTCGCAGTCGGCCGCGCATCTCGTCACGTTCGTCAACGCGGTCGCGCCCGTCGCGGGCGGTTACGACGGCTACCTGATCCACGGCCGCGCGGGAGGCCCGGCGCTCTTGGACGGGGCCCGCTGGGAGACGCGCGCGGGGCGGGTCCGGATCCGCACCGACGCCGACGCGCCCGTCATCACGGTGCAGAGCGAGACGGACGTGGCGGGGCTGCTGCGGTCGGCGGGATCGCGGCAGCCGGACGGCGAGCGGTTCCGGCTCTGGGAGGTCGCGGGCGCCGCGCACGCCGACACCTACACGATCGACGCCGCGTTCCGCGACTCCGGGCGGCGCCGCCCGGACGAGCTCGCGGCGATGATGGCGCCGCGCTCCGCACCGCTCGGCGCCGCGTTCCCGCTGCCGATCAACTCCGGCCCGCAGCAGCACTACGTCGCGCAGGCGGCGATCGCCGCGCTGGACCGCTGGGTGAGCACGGGCGCTCCCCCGCCGTCCGCCGGCCGCCTCGAACTGGAGCCGGGCGAACCGGTGCGGCTGAGGACGGACGGGCACGGCATCGCGGCCGGCGGCGTGCGGACGCCGTGGGTGGACGTCCCCGTCACGGTGCTCTCCGGCCTCGGCCAGGAGGCGGCGCCGGGCGCCGCGCTGCTGTTCGGCTCGACGCGCCCGTTCGACGGCGCGACGCTCCGGCGGCTGTACCCGCGCGGCGCCGGCGACTACCTGCCCGCGTTCCGGGCGGCGGCGGAGCGGGCCGTCGCGGCGGGGTTCCTGCTCGCCGCCGACCTGGACGAGATCGTCGCGGTCGCCGCCGCGTCCTTCCCGTCCTGACCCCGGCCGCGCCGCCGCGTCACTCCATCTGGGCGGCCATGCGGGCGATGGTCTCGCGGTCCAGGTGGACGAAGTCGCCCGTCGCCTCGACCGTCACCCGGCCGCGCTGCAGGAGCCGCCCGACCGTCCGCACCCGCCTGCCCTCGCGCGCCTCGACCTCGCCCTCGAACAGGCACGGCTCGCCGAGCAGGGTCGGGCG
Source organism: Spirillospora sp. NPDC000708 (assembly GCF_040299565.1). Classification (NCBI taxonomy): domain Bacteria; kingdom Bacillati; phylum Actinomycetota; class Actinomycetes; order Streptosporangiales; family Thermomonosporaceae; genus Spirillospora; species Spirillospora sp. NPDC000708. The sequence goes on along the minus strand of NZ_JBEPCJ010000098.1, from coordinate 17,241 downwards.
CCGGTAGACGATCTCCAGCCGGGCCGTCGGGCCGGTGGCCCCCGCGATGAAGTTCGCCGCCGCGCACAGGATGTCGAACGCGCCCGCGATCACCGCGCCGTGCACGCAGCCGGGCGGCCCCTCGTACGGGCGGGTGAACGTGCCGCGCAGCAGCGCCTTCGGCGGCTCGAACGCCACCTCCAGCGGGAGCGCCATCGGGTTGTGCCGGCCGATGACGACGTCGTAGGACAGGCGCCCGGCGAAGTCGGTGCGGCCGTCGTCGGCGAGGTGCAGCAGCGTCTTCGGCAGCGGCGGGTCCGGGACGTGCCGCTCCAGGGCGTCCGCGACGGACTCCAGCTCGCGCGCCGCCGCCAGCGTCGCGTCCGCGGGCGCGGTCGTCGCCGTGGCGGCCGCGATGAGGCGCCGGACGGCGGCCATGAGCGCCGCGGACTCGTCTTCGCGGCCCTCAAGCGCGGGATGCGGGGATTCGGGCGTGTTCGTCACAGGCACCTCGACCATCGTCGCTCAGGCCGCCGGGCGGGCGGCCGGGCCGCGCCCGGCGCGGGCCGGCCCTCCCGGCGGGAGGCGCCGGGACGTTCTCGGGCAGGGACGTTCTCAGGGCGAGGCGGGCGCCGCGCCGTCGTCCGGCCGGTCGAACATGCCCCGGCCGCGGAACAGCCGGACGACCAGGTCGCCCTGGGCGCGCAGCATCTCGACGTACTCCCGCTCCGCGGCCTGCGCGTCGGCCTTCTTCATCGCGCGGACGATCGCGGCGGTGCCGCGCTTCTCCGCGGCCGGCACGCCGGGCACCAGCTCGAAGACGTTGCCGGGGACGATGCCGGTCATCTGCTTGAGCATGTTGCGCAGCCGGGGCGACTGCGCGGCCTCCACGACGAGACCGTGGAAGCGCGCCGTGAGGTCCTGCAGGACCTCGGCGTCGCCGGACGCGGCGATCTCCTTCTGCAGCGGCGCGAGCCGCTCGCCCAGCTCGGCGCCCTGCCGCTCCACCGCGCGCCGGGCCCCGAAGCCGTAGAACAGCCCGTACAGCTCGTAGTGGTCGCGGACCGACGGCTCGTCGAGCGCGTTCACGAACGCCCCGCGGTGGGCGATGATCGTGATCCAGCCCTCCCGCTCCAGCGCGATCAGCGCCTCGCGGACGGGGATCCGCGACACCCCGAGCGCGCGGGCGACCGCGTCCTGCGGGACCCGCTGGCCCTGCCGCAGCACGCCGTCGAAGATCAGCCGGCGCAGGTAGAGCCGGACCTGCTCGCCGCTCGTCAGCCGGGACAGGTTCTGGCCCGGCAGCACGTCGGCCCCGTCCGTCATGCCGGCGCCCCGCAGCTCGGGTTCCTGGCTCCGCGGGATCGTCCTCACCCCTAGGTCCGGTGGGCGGTCCGACACCGCCCGGCACGCAACGCAAAGCTAGCAGCGCGCACTCCCCGCGTCCGGCGGCCAGCGGGTCCGGCGCGTCCGCCGGGGCCGCGCACCCCCGCGCCCGGCGCGCAAAGAATATATTGTAGCCGTTATCAGATCGCATGGTCGCGCACGGGGGCCGGCGCCTCTTCCAGGAGCCGCTTCATGACCTTGCCGGTCTCGTTGTAGGGCAGCGCGTCGCGGAACTCCACGTGCGCGGGCACCTTGAAGGGCGCGAGCGCCGCTGCCACCCAGTCCCGCACCTCCCGCTCGGTGAGGCGGGCTCCCTCCCGGGGGACGACGACGGCCTTGACCTCCTGGCCGAGGACGGTGTGCGGGACGCCGATCACGCAGGCGTCGGCGATGCCGGGGTGCTCGACGAGCCGGTACTCGATCTCGATCGGGTAGACGTTCTCGCCGCCCCGGATGATGAGGTCGCGCATCCGGCTCTCCAGGTAGAGCACACCGTCCACGATCCGGCCGAAGTCGCTGGAGCGGTACCAGCGGTCCGGCGTGAGCGCCTCCGCCGTCGCCTCCTCGTCGCCCCAGTAGCCGAGGAACACGCCCGCGCCGCCGATGTGGACGCGCCCGACCTCGCCCTCGGGCAGCGGGTTCCCGTCCTCGTCGCGGACCTGCACGCGGATGGTGGGGGCGGCGGCGCCGACCGAGGCGGGGTGCCCGTCCAGCTCCCTGCCGTTGAGGAAGGTGCCGGTCCCGGTCGTCTCGGTCGTCCCGTAGCCGTTGGTGATGCCGACGCCGGGCAGCTTCTCCTCGAACAGCCGCACCAGCTCGGGCGCGAAGGTGGCGCCGCCGCTGCCGACCGTCGTGACCCGCGAGGTGTCGTACTCGGCGAACCGCGGATGGGTCAGCATCTGCCAGAAGTGGGTCGGGACGCCGGTCCACTGCGTCAGCCCGTGGTCGTGGGTGAGCTTCAGCGCGGCCTCCGCGTCCCAGCGGCCGGGCGGCGGGAGCACGAGCTTGAGCCCGAACAGCGGCGCGTTCGCCAGCGCGAGGCAGGCGCCGGAGACGTGGAACAGCGGGTTGGCGAACACCGAGGCGCGCTGGACGCCGTCCGGCACCTGCCTCCGGCCGGGCGGGCCGGTGAGGGCGGCGACGGCGCCGCCGAGCCCGCCGAACAGCCCGAAGTGCACGAAGTTGCGGTGCGACATGGTCGCGCCCTTCGGGCGTCCGGTCGTCCCGCTGGTGAACATGATCGCCGCGGGGTCGTCCTCGCGGATCCCGGCGTCGGGAAGCGCGGCCGGCGGGGCGTCCAGCGCGAGTGCGGCGGCGTGCAGCTCGTCGAGGGACGCGACCGGAACGCCGTCGGCGGCGGCGCGGGTCTCGGTGAGGCGCACCAGCGGCTTCCCCGCGCCGAACAGCACGGACGGCCCGGCGAGGCCGATGCCGTGGTCGAGCTCGCCCGGCGTCCACCAGCCGTTCAGCCCGACCATGATCGCGCCGAGCGACAGCGTCCCCCACCACAGCAGGATGTGCTCCAGCCCGTTCGGCGCCGCCACCGCCACCCGGTCGCCCTTGCCGATCCCGTACCGGGCCGACAGCACCCGGGCGTACGCGGCGGCCAGCCGGTGCGCCTCGGCGAACGTCACGGCGCGGTCCGGCGCGCCGGCGAAGGCCAGGTAGGTCAGGCCGGGGGTGCCGGACGCGGCGCCGGCGAGCATGGCGGGGACGTGCGGCGCCCGCTGGGCGAACACCTCGGCCGGGACGCCGAGCACGTCCTCGACGCGGCGCTCGAACATCGCGCCGGGCCCGCACAGCAGCTCGCGCATGCCGTCGTCGAGCAGCTCGTCGCCGCGCCACGCCAGGGTGAGGGGGGTGGGCATCGATCACTTCCCGTCGGGCCGCCGGGTCGAGTCACCTCTTGTATATAACATCAAGTCTACGAAAGGATGAGACGGCAGTCTCATTTCGATCCGTCGGGCGCGAACCGCACACGCCGGGCCGGGCCGACCGGCCCCCGCTACTGGTGGAGATGGCACGATGCACGAGTCGATCAACCTGGTCAGCGGCGAGTTCTGGGGCCGCGACCCGCACGAGGAACTGCGCTGGATCCGCGAGAACGAGCCGGTGTACCGGGACGAGAACGGCGGCGTCTGGGGGATCTCCAAGCACGCCGACGTCAAGGCGGTGTCCCGGAACCCGGAGGCGTTCTCCAGCGCGCACGGCATCCGGCCCGACAACGCCGCGATGCCGATGATGATCGACATGGACGACCCGGAGCACAAGCTGCGCCGCAAGCTGGTCAGCGCGGGCTTCACCCCGCGCCGGGTCGCCGCGCAGGAGGACTACCTGCGCCGCATCTGCGACGAGATCCTCGACGGCGTCTGCGAGCGGGGCGAGTGCGACTTCGTCCACGACATCGCCGCCCAGCTCCCGCTGATCGTGATCGGCGACGCGCTCGGCTTCGCCCCCGAGGACCGGCAGAAGCTGCTGGAATGGTCGGACGACATGCTCCGCGCCCTGACCGGCGGCGACGACCTGGAGCTGATGGTCAAGGCCGGCGAGGCGTTCAACGGGTTCAACGAGTACGCCACCCGGGCCGTCGAGCTGCGCCGCGCCGAACCGCGCGACGACCTGCTCAGCATCCTGGTGCACGCCGAGATCGACGGCGACCACCTCGACCACGACTCGCTGCTCCAGGAGTCGCTGCTGATCCTCATCGGCGGCGACGAGACCACCCGGCACGTCATCTCCGGCGGCATGTACCAGCTGTGCCTCCACCCCGGCCAGCGCCGCACGCTCATCGACGACCCCGGGAAGATCCCGACGGCGGTCGAGGAGATGCTGCGCTGGGTCTCCCCCATCAAGAACATGAACCGGACCGCGACCCGCGACGTCGAGCTCGGCGGGCGGACGATCCGCGAGGGCGACAAGGTCCTGCTGCTGTACCCGTCGGCCAACCGGGACGCGGACGTGTTCGACGACCCGTTCCGCTTCGACGTGGAGCGCACCCCCAACGACCACATCGCGTTCGGCAACGGCCCGCACTTCTGCCTCGGCAACAGCCTCGCCCGGCTGGAGCTGAAGGTGATGTTCGAGCGGCTGCTGGCCCGGCTGCCCGACATCGAGCCGATCGAGGACGGCGAGCCCGCCCACCGGGCCGCGAACTTCGTCTCCGGCTACGAGTCGTTCAAGGTCAGGTTCACCCCGTCCGCGCCGCTGGGCGCCTGACGTGGACGACCTGCCGGAACTCGGTTTCTACGGGCTGGCCGGGCACGCGTCCTCGCCCCGCGACCTGCTCGGCCAGGTGCGCGACGGCGAGCGGCTCGGCCTCGGCTCGGTGTTCCTGTCCGAGCGCTTCGCCACCAAGGACGCCGCGACCCTGTCGGGCGCGGCGGGCGCGGTGAGCGAGCGGCTCGGCATCGCCACCGCGGCCACCAACCACAACACCCGGCACCCGCTCGTCACCGCGACGTTCGCGGCGACGATGCACCGGCTCACCGGCGGGCGCTTCGCGCTCGGCCTCGGCCGCGGGTTCGACCTGCTGTTCGACGTGATGGGCCTGCCGCGGGTGACGTCCGCGCAGCTCGAGGACTTCATCGGGATCATGCGGCGGCTGTGGCGCGGCGAGGCGGTCGTCGGCCACCACGGGCCCGCCGGCGACTTCCCGTACCTGAACCAGGACGCCGCCTTCGACGAGGACATCCCGATCCTGCTCACCGCGATGGGCGAGAGGACGCTCGAATTCGCCGGGCGGGTCGCGGACGGGGTCGTCCTGCACACCTTCTTCACCGACGAGACGCTGGACCGCTCGGTGCGGGCCGTGCGGCGCGGCGCCGAGCGCGCCGGGCGCGACCCCGCGAGCGTCCGGGTCTGGTCGGTCCTCGCCACCGTGGGCGACCACCTGGACGAGGAGCAGCGGCTGCGCAAGCTCGTCGGCCGGTTCGCCACCTACCTCCAGGGGTACGGCGACCTGCTCGTCCGCGTGAACGGCTGGGACCCGGCGCCGCTCGCCCGGTTCCGCGCGGACGACCTCGTGAGCGGCTTCCCCGGCGCGTTCGACGCGATCGGCGCGGCGGAGCAGCTGGAGCACGTCGCGACGCTCATCCCGGACGAGTGGCTCGCCGCCTCCGCGACCGGCACCGCCGAGGCGTGCGCGCGGCGCGTCCTCGACCAGTTCGGCGCCGGCGCCGACGGCGTGATCCTGCACGGGGTGACGCCGTCCGAGGCCGAACCGGTCGTGGCCGCCTACCGGGACGTCAGGCCGGAGGGCCCCGCGCGCACGGCCCGGCACAACCCCGGACGGAGCTGACCCCCGTGCCCGTCATCGACGGCCCGTCCGGGCTGACGCCCGCCGCGCTCAGCGAGATCTTCGCGGCCCCGGTGACCTCCGTCGCCTGGGAGAAGGTCGGCTCCGGGCAGATCGGCGCGTGCTACCGCCTCCGGCTGGAGGGCGCCGCCGGCGTACCGCGCCGCCTGGTCGCGAAGATGGCGGCGGAGGACGAGGCGTCCCGCGCGTTCCTCGGCCCCGCCTACCGCGCCGAGGTGTCCTTCTACCGGGACATCGCCCCCACCGTCGACGTGCGGACACCGCGCTGCCACTACAGCGCCCTGTCCGAGGACGGCACGGCGTTCGTCCTGCTGCTCGACGACCTGCATCCGGCGGCGCAGGGCGACCAGCTCGCCGGCTGCACGCCGGAGCAGGCCGCCGACGCCGTGACGAACCTCGCGGGTCTGCACGGGCCCCGCTGGTGCGATCCGATGCTCGCGGACCTGCCGTGGCTGAGCGCGGTCGGCGCGGACGACGCGGCGACGCTGGCCGAGGTGTTCGCGCCCGCCGTCGAGACCTTCGCGGACCGGTTCGCCGCCGACCTCGGCGACCGGGACGTCCGGACGCTGCGCGAGACCGCCGGCGCGGTCGCCGCGTGGGTGACGGCGCGTCCCGAGCGCTTCGGCCTCGTCCACGGCGACTACCGGCTCGACAACCTGCTCTTCCCGCCGGCGCCGGAGCGCGGCGCGACGGCGGTGGACTGGCAGACGCTCAGCATCGGCCACCCCCTGCGCGACCTCGCCTTCTTCCTGGGCACGAGCCTCGACCCCGGCGCCCGCGCGGAGCACGAGCGGTCCCTGGTGGCGGCCTACCACGCGGCGCTCACCGGGTACGGGGTGGAGGGCTACGGCCTGGACGAGTGCTTCGACGACTACCGGTTCGCCGCCCTCCAGGGACCGCTGATCACGGTGCTCGGCTGCGCGTACGGCACGCGGACCGAGCGCGGCGACCGGATGTTCCTCGCCATGGCGACCCGGTCCTGCGCCGCGATCCGGGACCTGGGCTCGCTCGGCCTGGTCTGACCCCGCGGCTCAGGCCGCCTCGGTGCTGAGGGTCCGCGCGACGGACCGGCGGGCCGCGAGGCGCGCGGGCACGGCGGTCAGCGCCGCCGTCGCCAGGGGGGCGGCGAGCGCCGGCAGGAACAGCGACCACACGGGAGGAACGGCGACGTTCGGAGGAGAGAAGAGCAGCACCAGGAACATCCCCAAGGGGACGCCGGCGAGGGCGCCGGGCAGGGTCGGGAGGAGCTGCGCGGCGGACAGCCCGGCCGTGATCTGCCCGGGGGTCGCGCCGAGAGTCCGCGCGATCGCCATGACGGGTCTGGCCTCCAGCGCGGTCGTCCAGGTGATCGTGACGATGTTCACCGCGGCGAGCACGGCCAGGGCGACGGTGACGGCCAGCATCACGCGGTGGCCCTGCTCTGCCTGCACGTTGCCCAGGGCGGAGGAGCCCAGGCCGTAGTCGTAGTCGGGCTGGACGCGGGCCATCAGCAGGGCCGTGGCGCCGATCATCATGACCGCGATGCTCCACGCGTGCAGGACGGCGCGGCCGGGCCGGCGGGCGATCAGGCGGAGCCCGAGCAGCAGCGGGGTCGGCAGGAGCGCCGACAGCCCGTTCAGCCGGGCCCGGTGGGCGGGCCGGCGGGCGCCGTCGGCCAGCGCGGTGACGGTCTCGGTGCGCAGGGCGCGCCGCGCCGGGCCGAGGGTGGTGAGGACCGCCGCGGCCAGGGCGAGGACGGTCGTGGCGGCGATGGTGTCACCGGTCGGGCCCGCGGCGGCGGGCAGCAGGCTCGCGGTGGGGTTGGCGAGGCCGGGCGCGGCCAGCCGGGCGATCACCAGCCCCAGCACGTCGGCGACTAGCGCCAGCGCGAGGTACTCGGCGAGCAGGACGGCGGCGATGAACCCGGGGGCGGCGCCGACGGCCTTGAGCAGCCCGACCCGCCGGGTCTGCCCGGTGGCGCGTCCCGCCGCCAGCGTGGCCACCCCGCCGACGGCCAGGAGGGCGAGCAGCCAGCTTCCGATGACCAGCACCGACCGGCTCTGGCGGAGCATGTCCGCGTCCTGCTCCGCCATGAACTGCCAGGTGAAGAAGTTCGTCGGGTGCTCTTCCCTGACGTGACGGCGAGCGGCGACGAAGTCCTGAGCGGCGGCGGGGTCCCGCAGTCTCAGGTAGAGCAGGGAGGTCGCCGGGAGGTCGGCGGCGGCGAGCGCCCGGGTGTCCGCCACGGTCATCCAGACCAGGCCGCTGTAGTCGCTCGGGCCGCCGCCGGGGCCCATCATCTGCGCCCCGGGGTAGATGGGGTGCGCCGTCGTCACGGCGATCCCGGTGACGGGAAGCGATCGGCCGGCGACGGTCACGCGGTCGCCGACCCCGACTCCCAGGGCGGACGCGAAGCCGCGCTCGACCACCGCACCGCCGGGACGCACCCAGGTGCCCGAGGTGACCAGCGGGCGATCGACCGGCCCAGGAGCCGCGCCGGCGCCCTGCACCACCGCGGCCGAGGTCGCGCCGTGCGCCGTCGCGGTCGTGTAGTACTGGCGGTACGGCCCGCCATGAGCGACGACTCCGGGCTCCCGTGCCAGCGACGCCAGGGCCGAGGACGTGGCCCGGTCGCCGCCGGGGGCGAGCGCGACCACGTCCGGCCCGGCCGTGGCGGCGCGGGTGTGCAGGTAGAGCGCGTCGGTCGCACCGCGCAGCGACATGCCCAGGGACAGGGTGGCGGTGGCCGCGGTGATCGCCAGCAGCATCATCGCGGCCTGGGCGGGATGGCGGCGCACGTCCGCCACGACGAGGCGGAGTACCACGAGGACGCGGCCCACGGGGCTCACTCCCCCAGCCCGAGCATGTCCCCGAGCCCCCCGGCGGCCCGGCCCGCCAGCCGGGTGTCGTCGACGAACGTCCCGTCGCGCATCGAGACCACCCGGTCCGCGGTCGCCGCGACCCGCTCGTCGTGCGTGACGATGACGAGGGTCTGCCCGGCGGCGCGCAGCCCCTCGAAGAGCCGCAGCACGTCGAGCGTCGCCGCGGTGTCGAGGTTCCCGGTCGGCTCGTCCGCCAGCAGCACCAGCGGCTCGTTGGCCATGGCGCGGGCGATGGCCACCCGCTGCCGCTGCCCTCCCGACAGCTCCCACGGCAGGTGCCGGGCGCGGTCGGCGAGCCCGACCCGCTCGAGCAGCAGGGCCGCCCGGCGCCTGGCCGCGCGCGGCGAACGGCCGGCCAGCAGCACGGGCAGCTCCACGTTCTCCCTCGCCGACAGCTCCTCCACGAGGTGGAACGCCTGGAAGACGAACCCGACCGACCGGCGCCGCAGCCGGGCCAGGGCCCGCTCGCTCAGCGCGTCGATGCGCCGGCCGGCCAGCAGCACCTCCCCGCGGCTGGGCCTTTCCAGGCCGCCCAGCAGGTGCAGGAGCGTGGACTTCCCGCACCCGCTGGGGCCGGTCACCGCCAGCATCTGCCCCGCCGGGACGTCCAGGTCGACCTCGTCGACCGCCCGGACCAGCCCCTGTCCCTGGCCGTGCTCCTTGCACAGGCCGCGGCTCTGCAGCACGGCGCCCGCCTCGTTCATGCGTCCCCGGTTCCGTCTCGAAGCGTCGACCAGACGCGCTCACAGGACTCCAGCCACCGCAGGTCCGCTTGCAGCCGCAGCGCGACGCCCTCCAGCAGCAGCCCGGCGGTCGACCCGTCCGGCTCGGCCAGCACGGCGCGCTGCACCTCGTTCAGGCGGCGCAGCAGCTCGCGGCGCTGCGCGTCCACCAGCTCCACCGGATCGGCGAGCCGGCCCGCGGCCGCGGCGGCGAGCTTCAGGTGGAACTCCGCCAGGTTCGGCTTCGGCCAGTTCACCTCGCTCAGCCAGGCGGCGACCCGCCGCTGCCCGGCCGGTGTCAGCGCGTACACCTTGCGGTCCGGCCGGTCGGGCAGGCCGTCGGCGTGTTCGGACGCGACGAGCCCCTGCTTCTCCAGCCGGGCCAGGGTCACGTAGACCTGGCCCGCGTTCATCGACTCCCCGAGCGGCCCGAGGGCCCGCCGGAGCCGCTCGCGCAGGCGGTAACCGTGCGACGGTTCCTTCGCGAGCATCGCCAGCACCGCGTCCTGCATGCACCACCCCTAACGGCTAGCTAATGAATAGCGGTTAGCCAACAGGGGCGTCAACCGGAGGCCGCCCGGCGAGCGCCCGCCTCGCCGCGCCGCCGCAGCCGGTGTCAGGCGGGTTCGCAGATGACGACGGGGATCTCGCGGTCCGTCCAGGACTGGTACTTGTCGAAGTCGGCGTAGACGGCGACCAGGCGGGGCCACAGCGCCGCCCGCTCTTCCGGCGAGGCGGTGCGGGCGCGCATGCGGCGGACGTCGCGCCGCACCTGGACGGTCACGCGCGGGTCGGCGCGCAGGTTGAGGTACCAGAGGGGATCCTTGGGCAGCCCGCCCTGGGACGCCACGATGACGACGCGGTCGCCGTCCGGCATGTAGAGCAGCGGCTGCGTGCGCGGGCGGCCGGTCTTGCGCCCCTTGGTGGTGAGCAGGCAGATCGGCACGCCCTTGCGGAAGGCGCTGCCGAGCCGCCACGTCCCGCCGACGCGCCCGCCGGTCGCGCGGTAGGCCGCGATGTTGACGCGCGACATGACCTTGAGGATCTTCGGCACGATCGGCGAGTCCAGGCCCTTGGGCGCGGCGGTCCCCTTCGGCGGCATCGTCATCCCTTTCCTTCGTAGTCGGGCAGGCGCGGCAGCCGCCCGGCGGCGAGCGCCTCGGCCTGCTCGGCGAGGCCCGGTTCGTACTCGGGGTGGGTGAGGACGAGGAAGCGGCCCTCGCGGACGGCGCTCAGCGTCGCCTCCACCGCGTCCTCCACCGAGATGCCGCCGGCCACGGTGGCGGCGATCACCTCCTCCATGAAAGCGGAGTCCTCGCCCGGCTCGGTCGCCAGCCCGGCGGGACGCCCCCGCTCCGACTCGTGGATGCGCGTCCGCACGCCGCCCGGGCACAGCGCCGAGACCCCCAGCGGCGAGTTCTCCAGCGCCAGTTCCTGGGCCAGGCTGAGCGTCGCCGCGAAAGCCGCCCACTTGGAGACGGTGTAGGGCGCGGCGCCGGGACCGGCGAACAGCCCGGCGACCGAGCAGGTGTTGACGATGTGCCCCTCGCCGCCCTGCTCGATCATCCGGGGCACGAAGGCGCGGACGCCGTGCAGGACGCCCCAGAGGTTGACCCGCAGCGTCCATTCGAAGTCGGCGGCGGGACGCGTCCACATGCGCCCGCCCATGTAGACGCCCGCGTTGTTGAACAGCAGGCGCACCTCGCCGAACGCGGCGAACGCACGGTCGGCGAACTCCCGCACGGACTCCTCGTCGCCGACGTCGGTGACCCGCGTGACGACCGTGGCGCCGGGGCCCAGGGCGCGTTCGGTCTCCGCGAGGGCCTCCCCGTCGATGTCGGCGAGGGCCAGGCGCACCCCCTCGCGCGCCAGCCGGACCGCGAGCGCGCGTCCGATACCGCTTCCGGCGCCGGTCACGGCCGCCGCCCTTCCGCGCAGGTCCCGCACGGCACCCTCCAGCGTCCGCCGTCCCGCCCCTGTCGGCGGGGTCGCGAGCACGCTAATCTCGATCCGAACTTGCATCAAGTATCAAGTATCAAGGAGTCGCCATGGCGATCCGCAGCGCGTCCCCCGGCACCGCGGTCGTCGTCACCGGCGGCGCCTCGGGCATCGGGGCCGCCTGCGCCCGCGCCCTCGCCGAGGTGGGCCGCCCGGTCGCCCTGTGGGACCGCACCGACCCCGCCGGCGTCGCCGCGGCCGTGACCGCCGACACCGGGACGGCGACCCTCGCCGTCGGCATCGACGTGACCGACGCCGCCGCGTTCCCCGACGCGATCGAGCGCAGCCGCGCCGCGCTCGGCCCGATCGGCGGACTCGTCCACGCCGCCGGGATCTCCGGACCGGCCGCGGTCGGCGACCTCGACGAGGCCCGCTGGGACGCGGTCCAGCACGTCAACCTGCGGGCGCACGCGCTGGTGTCCCAGGCGCTGCTGGACGACCTGCGCGCGCAGGAGGGCTCGGCGATCGTCGGGATCGCCTCGATCGAGGCGTTCGTCGGGAGCCTGTTCATCCCGTCGTACTGCGCGTCCAAGGCGGGGATGCTCGGCCTCACCCGCTCGATGGCGCACCTGCTCGCCGGCGACGGCGTCCGCGTCAACGCCGTCTGCCCCGGCTACATCGACACCCCGATGCTCAGCACGGACGTGCCGGCCGAGATGCGCCCCCTGTTCGAGGCCAAGGCCCCGGTCGGCCGGCTCGGCCGCCCGGAGGAGGTCGCCGCGGCGGTCCGGTTCCTCATGAGCGACGAGGCGTCCTTCATCACCGGCACGCACCTGACGGTCGACGGCGGCACCACCGCCGTCGACCGCTGAAGAGGAGACGACATGGGAAACCTGGACGGAACGGCGGCGCTGGTCACGGGCGGCGGCAGCGGGATCGGGCTGGGGTGCGCCGTCCGGCTCGCCGAGCAGGGCGCCGCGGTCACCATCTGCGGGCGCACCGAGGACCGGCTGCGGGAGGCCGCCGCGAAGGCGGGCAGGGGCATCGGGTACGTCGTCGCGGACGTCACCGACGACGCGCAGGTCGCGAACGCCGTCCGGACGGCGGCGGAGCGCGGGCCGCTGCGGACGGCCGTGGCGTGCGCGGGCGGGTCCAGCTCGATCGGGCCGATCGGGCACCTCGACCTCGACGCCTGGCGCGCGACGATGGAGCTGAACGCCACCGGCACCATGCTGACGATCCGGCACGCCTCGCGGGCGATGGCGGGCGCGGGCGGCGGCTCGATCATCGCGATCTCGTCCATCGCCTCGTCGAACACCCACCGCTGGTTCGGCGCGTACGGGGTGTCGAAGGCGGCCGTGGACCACCTCGTCCGGCTGGCGGCCGACGAGCTCGGCGGCGCGGGGATCCGGGTGAACGGGATCCGCCCCGGGCTGACCCGCACCGAGCTCGTGGCGGGCATCGCCGACACCGGCCCCGTGCTGGAGGACTACCTGGCCTGCATGCCGCTCGCCCGGGTCGGGGAGCCGGAGGACATCGCCGCGGCCGTCGGGTTCCTGGCGGGCCCGGACGCGTCGTGGATCACCGGGCAGATCCTCAACGTGGACGGCGGCCACCACCTGCGCCGGGGCCCCGACTACTCCTCGGTCTTCGAGCCGCTGTTCGGCGAGGCGGCGCTGCGCGGCCTGCCCGCGGAGGAGTGACCCGGGCCCGATCGGCGGAAGGGGCGCGTCCGGCGGGTCAGCCGAGCCGCGCGGCGATGCGGCCGTCGGCGCCCGCCTCCCCCAGCAGGCGGGCGAACGCGGCGTCCTCGCGCTCGCGGGCGCGCCGCACCTCCGCGCGCCGCGGCGCGAGGATCAGCTCCTTGGTGGCCACCAGCGACGCCAGCGGCTTGGCCGCGATCTCGCGGGCGATGCCGCGCGCGGTCTCCAGCAGCGTCTCCGCCGGGCAGGCGCGCAGCGCGAGGCCGCAGCGCACGGCCTCCTCGGCGGTGATCCAGTTCCCGGTGAACAGCGCGAGCGCGGCGTGCTGGTGGCCCATGCGCGCGGGCAGCAGGTAGCTGCCCGCCGCCTCGGGGACGACGCCCATCGCGGCGAACGGCGCCATCAGCCGCGCGTGCTCGGCGATGAGCACCACGTCGCAGTGGCCCAGCATGGTGATGCCGAGGCCGACGCCGGAGCCGTTCACCGCCGCCATCAGCGGCTTGGGGAACTCGGCGAGCGCGTCCACCAGCGCGATGAACCCGCTGCCCATCTCCTGGTCCGAGCGCCCGGCGGCGTGGTCGCGGGCGATCTCGGCCATCTCCTTGATGTCGGTCCCGGCGGTGAAGGCGCGGCCCTCCCCCGTCAGCAGCACGACCGAGACGGCGTCGTCGGACGCGGCGTCCCGCAGCGCCCGCGCGGCGGCGTGGTACAGCTCCTCGTTGAAGGCGTTGGCCGCCTCGGGGCGGGCGAAGACCAGCGTCCGCACCGCACCGTCGTCCTCGATCCGCAGCGTCTCCGTCATCGCCCGCTCCTCCTCAAGATCTCTACCTGGAGATACTTGATACAATATTTGCCGCTCCGGCGCGGGCACCGGGCCCGGTGAGCGGGACGCCCGCCCACCGGTCGCGGACGGTCACCCCTCGCGGGCGGCCCGGACGTCGCGCAGCGCGACCGGCAGCGCCGCCACCAGCAGCGCCGCGGTGAGGACGAACGCCCACGGGTAGCCGGTCCACCCGGCGACGAGCCCGAAACCGAGCGCGCCCACGCCCATCCCCGCGTCGTAGGCGACGTTCCACAGCGCGCTGACCGTCCCGTACCCGGACCGCTGCACCCGCTCGTACATCAGGGCCAGCGTCGCGTTCTGCAGCAGCCCGAACCCGACGCCGAACACCGTCACCCCGGCGATCACAGCGAGATCGTGCCGGGTGAGCGCGGTGAGCAGGACGCCGGCCGCCGACAGGAGCAGGCCGGGCGGGACCAGCACGGCCGCCCCGCGCCGGTCGCCGATCCGGCCCGCCGCGACGCGGGCGACGGTCGAGGCGAGCGGCTGCAGGAACAGCGCCGCCGCGACGACCCCGGCGGACGCGGACGCGACGGCGAGCGGCAGGAACGTGACGATGATGCCGGCGACCAGCGCGGACGCGCCGAACACGAGCGCGGGACGCGACAGCGCCGGCGTGCGCAGCCCGGCGAGCATCCCGGCGGCCCGCCCGCCGCCGCGCTCGCCGTCCGGCAGCCCGGGCACGGAGGCGACCGCGACGAGCGCGGCGAGCCCCGCGGCGACGGCGACGGGCGTGAACCCGAAGTGCCGCGCCGACCACACGCCGAGCGGCAGCGCGCCGAGCGCCGGGGCGCCCGCGACGATGCCGACGAGCGCCAGCCCCTCGCCACGCCGCTCGTCGGGGATCAGCGAGGCGGTCAGCGCGCCGCCGGCGACCACCGTCACCGCGAACCCGAGGCCGCGCAGCAGGCAGACCAGGACGATCCACGCCATGCTCGACGACGCCGTCAGCACGAGGGCGGGCGCGCCGAGCAGCACCAGCCCGGCGCCGAGCGCGGCCCGGTACCCGTACCGGTTCATGAGCCACGGGGTGCCGAACTCGCCGCACACGGTCGCGAACATCAGCGCGCCGGTCGCCAGGCCCGCCGCACCGCCGCCCCCGCCCGCGCCCTGGGCGTAGAGCGGCGCCACCGACAGCAGCAGGTAGAAGCTGATCGCGGCGCCGAGCATGGACACGAACCGCAGCAGCAGCGGGCGGGTCACGAGGGCCGGTCGCGCCGCGGGGGCGGGGGCCTCGGGGCAGTGCGTCGTCGTCATGCCGATCACGCTACGGACCGGGCGGACCGCCGATAAGCTCCACTTCCATGCCGCTGGAGTGGTCCGGTTCGTCCCCCGAACTGTTGCTGGCGCTGGACCGGGCGTCCGCCGAGCCGCTGCGCTGCCAGCTGGAACGCCAGGTCAGGGACGCGATCCGGGGCGGGCGGCTGCGGGTCGGGGAGCGGCTGCCGTCCTCCCGTGAGCTGGCCCGGACGCTGGGGATCTCGCGCGGGCTGATCCAGGAGTGCTACGCCCAGCTGCGGGCGGAGGGCTACCTCACCACGCGGGGCGGCTCGGCCACCCGCGTCGCGGCCGGGGCGGCGCCCCCGGTCCCGGCGGCGCCCGCGCGGCCCGCTCCCCCGCCCGCCCGGCTGATGGCCGACTTCCGTCCCGGGGTGCCCGACCTCGGGTCCTTTCCGATGGCCGACTGGCTGTGGGCGGTCCGCGAGGCGGGGCGGGCGATCCCGACCGCCGCGCTCGACTACGGCGACCCGGCGGGCGCCACGGCCCTGCGCGAGGTCCTGGCCGGGTACCTGCGGCGCGTCCGGGCCGCGGCGGCCGAGCCGGACCGGATCGTCGTCTGCTCCGGCCACGCCCAAGGGCTGGTGCTGGCGTTCAGCGCGCTGGCCCGGGCGGGCGTGCGGACGGTCGCCTACGAGGACCCCGGCGGCCCCCGCTCCACCGAGGCCGCGGCCGCGTGGGCGGGGCTGGACGCGGTGCCGGTGCCGGTCGACGGGGACGGCGTCGACGTGCGGGCGCTCGCCGCCACCGGCGCCCGCGCGGTCGTCGTCACCCCCGCGCACCAGTGGCCGACCGGCGTGGTCATGGCCCCGCGCCGGCGCCTGGAGCTGATCGCGTGGGCGGCGGACCGGGACGCCATGATCATCGAGGACGACTACGACGCCGAGTTCCGCTACGACCGCGAGCCGGTCGGCGCGCTGCAGGGCCTCGCCGCCGACCGGGTCGTCTCGATCGGCACGGTGAGCAAGTCGCTGGCGCCCGCGCTGCGCCTCGGCTGGATGCTCGCCCCGCCCTCGCTGGGCGCGGCGGTCCTGGAGCACAAGCTGCTCAACGACCGCGGCTCCCCGGCGCTCGACCAGCTCGCGCTCGCCCGGCTCATCGAGTCCGGCCGCTACGACCGGCACCTGCGCCGGATGCGGCCGGTGTACGCCGCGCGCCGCGCCGCGCTGCTCGCGGCGCTCGCCGAGCACGCGCCCGGCGTCCGGGTGACGGGCCTGGACGCCGGATTCCACGCCGTCGCGCACCTCGACGCCCCCGGCGGCGAGGCGGCGCTGGTCCAGGCGGCCCGCGCGCGCGGGGTCGGCCTGCACGGGATGAGCATGTGCCGCGCCGACGGCGGGGACACCCCGGTGCAGCTCGTGCTCGGGTTCGGCAACACCGGAGAGCGGGCCGTCCGGGCGGGCATCGCCGCCGTCGGCGACCTGCTCGCACCGCGCTGAACCGCGCCGGCCCGCGCCGGCAAGAGCCGACTCGTGCCGCTCCGTGCCGACGCGTGCCGTCCATCTTCCGTCCATGGGTTCGCCGACGGCCGTGTGGCACACTCGGGCCCGTGACCTCTGCAGCGCGCCGCCCCTCGGGAGAGCTGGAATCGGCGGTGCTCGAGACGATCTGGGCCGCCGAGCGGCCGCTGACCGCGCGGGACGTCCGCGTCGCCCTCGGCGACGGCCTGGCCCGCACGACGATCGCCACGATCCTCGCCCGGCTGCACGCCAAGGGGCTGCTGGTCCGGGTCCGCGCCGGGCGCACCTACGCCTACAGCGCCGCCGTGGAGGACACCGCGGCGCTTACCGCCCGCCGCATGCGCACCGAGCTCGACCGCAGCGGCGCCGAGCGGCCGGGCGTGCTGGCCCGGTTCGTCTCCGAGCTGACCGAGAACGACGAGCGGCTCCTGCGCGACCTGCTGGAACGCCCCCGGACGTCCGAGGCGTCCGAGCCGCCCGGGGCGCCCTAGCGGGTCTGCGCGTGCTCGATCAGCTGGTGCAGGTCGATCGCGCCGTCGTTGGCGGCCCACACCGACAGGACGACCAGCGCCGCCGTGGCCACGACGAGCCACCGGCGGCGCGGCGGCGGGGGCGCCAGCAGCGCGGCGACGCGGCGCGGCAGCGGCCCGGGACGGCGGCCGAGCACGGCGGCCCGCCCGATGCCGAGGGCGGCGGCGTGCCCGAGGCCGGGCCGCCGGTTGTGCGCGAGGGCGGCCTTGCCGATCGCGCGGGCGGCC
>NZ_JBEPCJ010000097.1:0-41732 GCF_040299565.1 Spirillospora sp. NPDC000708 | reverse complement strand
CCAAACCCCCAGGTCAACGCGCATCCCCCCACGTGAACGGGGCGGCACCCGATCTCTCGGATACCGCCCCGCCTAGGCACCAGTTTTTCTGTGGACAAGGCGCGGCCGGACGCCCCTCTGGGCGGGATCAGGGGAGGGCGTGGGTCGGCGCCTGGTACTCCAGGGACTCGCGCTCGACCCGGAAGCCGAGCTCCTCGTTGACCGCGAGCATGTGCTCGTTGTCGCCCGAGTTGTCGGTCTCGATCTCGCGGACCTCGGGGCGCTCCGCCGCGAGCCACTCGAGCATCGCGGCTTTGACCCAGATGCCGAGGCGGCGGCCGCGGTGCTCGGGGGCGACGGCGGTGTCGTACTGGGCGGCCCGGCCGGCGGCGTCGTGCGGGACGACGACCTCGGTGAAGCCGGCCACGACCGTGCCGGACGCGTCGAGGGCGGCGACGGTGTAGAGGTCGTCCCCGCGCTTGGCGACCACCTCGGCCGTCTCGCGGACGCGGTGCGCGTCCCAGGGGGCGCCCTCGTACTCGGCGAGGTCGGCCATGGCGTACTTGGCGTGCGCGAGGGCGGTGGCGTGCTCGTCGGGGACGACGCCCCGCCAGCGGATCAGCCGGTAGCCCGGCGGGCCCGCCGCGACCAGCCGGGCGATGCGCTCCGGCGGGACCTCGTCCAGCCGCAGCAGCATGCCGCGCAGCACCAGCACGCACTCGAAGCCGTGCGACTCCAGGAACGGCACCGCCGGGGTGCCCGCGTGGACCTGCGCGATCACGCTGGTGCGGCCGTCGGCGCGCAGGCCCTCGGCGGCGGCCGCGAGCAGCCGGCGGCCGACGCCGCGGCGCCGGTCCCGGGGCCGGACCTGGATGTCGATCTCGGCGGGACGGTCCGCGCCCGGCTCGCCGGGCAGCCGCAGCGCCGCGACGCCGGCCAGTCCCCCGCCGCCGGCCGCGCCCCGGCCGCCGGTGACCGCCCACAGCCGCTGCCGCGAGCCCGGATCGCCGCCGAGGAGCCGCTCGGCCGTCTGCTCCGGCTCCGGCGCGGGCTCCCCCGCCGGACCGGCGGCGTGCACGGCGGACAGCACGGCGTGCCACTCCCGGATCTGCGCGTCCGTCGGATCATCGAGCGCGATGACGTCCATCCGACTGTTGTACCTGATCCCCGTCCGCCGCGACCGGGAGCCCGGGCAACCCGGGATTTCGGACGTCTGGAAGGCCCCTCAGCAGCCGCGCGAGAACACCTCGAGGATCCGCTCGGCGGCGAGCGCCGGGGTGAGCGTCCCGTCCGCGACGCCCTTCTCCAGGCCGGGCGCGATGTCGCGGACGGCGGGGTGGGCGTGCAGCTCGCCGAGCAGCCGCTCGCGGACCATCGCCCACGTCCAGCCGACCTGCTGGCGGCGCCGCCGCGCCTCCAGCTCGCCGGACTCGCGGAGCCGCTCCTGGTGCCCGACGATCTCGTCCCACACCTCGTCGAGGCCGGTGCCCTCCCGCGCGCTGCAGGTGAGCACGGGGGTGGCGCGGGCGCGCTCGTCGCTGCGCAGCAGCCGCAGCGCGCCGGACAGCTCGCGGGCGGCCCGCTTGGCCTCCATTTTGTGGTCGCCGTCGGCCTTGTTGACGGCGATGACGTCGGCCAGCTCGAGGACGCCCTTCTTGATGCCCTGGAGCTGGTCGCCGGTGCGGGCCAGGGTGAGGAACAGGAACGAGTCGACCATCTCGGCGACCGTCGTCTCGGACTGCCCCACCCCGACCGTCTCGACGAGGACGACGCCGTACCCGGCGGCCTCCATCACGACCATCGCCTCGCGGGTGGCCTTGGCGACGCCGCCGAGCGTCCCGGCCGTCGGGGAGGGGCGGATGAAGGCGTCCGGGTCGGCGGCGAGGCGCTGCATGCGGGTCTTGTCGCCGAGGATGCTGCCACCGGTGCGGGTCGAGGACGGGTCGACGGCCAGCACCGCGACCTTGTGCCCCTCCCCCGTCAGCTTCGTGCCGAGCGCGTCGATGAACGTGGACTTGCCGACGCCCGGCACGCCGGTGATCCCGACGCGGCGGGCGTCCCCGGTGTGCGGGGTCAGCTCGACCAGCAGCCGCTGCGCCAGCTCCCGGTGGTCGGGACGGGCCGACTCGACGAGCGTGATCGCCCGCGCGATCCACGCCCGCGACCCGTCCCGGACCCCGGAGACGTAGTCCTCCAGGGCCGGCCTCACCGCGCCGAGTGCCCCAGCTTCGCGGTCAGCTCGTCCAGCAGGCCGATCGCCGCGTCGGCGAGCACGGTGCCGGGCGGGAAGATCGCGGCGGCGCCGGCGGCGCGCAGCTCGTCGAAGTCCTGCGGCGGGATGACGCCGCCGACGACGATCATGATGTCGTCGCGGCCGAGCGCGGCCAGCTCCTCGCGCAGCGCGGGCACCAGCGTGAGGTGCCCGGCGGCGAGGGAGTTGACGCCGACGATGTGCACGTCGGCCTCGACCGCCTGCCGGGCGACCTCGCCCGGCGTCTGGAACAGCGGGCCCACGTCGACGTCGAAGCCGAGGTCGGCGAAGCCGGTCGCGATCACCTTCTGGCCGCGGTCGTGGCCGTCCTGGCCCATCTTCGCGACGAGGATGCGGGGCCGGCGGCCCTCCTCCTGCTCGAACGCGGCGGTCGCGGCACGCGCCTTCTCGATGCTCGACACCTTCCCCGCCTCTTCCCGGTACACGCCGGAGATCGTACGGATCTGCGCGGCGTGCCGCCCGTACGCCCTCTCCAGCGCGTCGGAGATCTCACCGACGGTCGCCTTGGCGCGGGCCGCGTCGATGGCGAGGGCCAGCAGGTTGTGGCTCAGGTCGGACGGGCGGGTGCCGTTCTCGGCGGCCTCCGCCGCGGCGGTGATCGCCCCGAGCGCCGCCTGCGTGGCGGACTCGTCGCGCTCCTCGCGCAGCCGCCGCAGCTTCTCGATCTGCTGGGCGCGGACGGCGGCGTTGTCGACCTTGAGGACCTCGATCCGCTCCTCGGCGTCCGGACGGTACTTGTTGACGCCGATGACGGGCTGGCGGCCGGAGTCGATGCGGGCCTGGGTGCGGGCCGCCGCCTCCTCGATGCGCAGCTTCGGCAGGCCCTCGTCGATCGCCTTGGCCATCCCGCCGGCCTTCTCGACCTCGGCGATGTGGCCCCAGGCGCGGCGGGCGAGGTCGTAGGTGAGGCGCTCGACGTAGGTGCTGCCGCCCCACGGGTCGATCGTCCGGGTCGTCCCGGACTCCTGCTGGAGCAGCAGCTGGGTGTTGCGGGCGATGCGGGCGGAGAAGTCGGTCGGCAGCGCGAGGGCCTCGTCCAGCGCGTTGGTGTGCAGCGACTGGGTGTGGCCCTGCGTGGCGGCCATGGCCTCGACGCAGGTGCGGGCGACGTTGTTGAACACGTCCTGCGCGGTCAGCGACCAGCCGGACGTCTGCGAGTGCGTCCGCAGCGACAGCGACTTGGGGTTCTTCGGGTCGAACTGCTTCACCAGCTTCGCCCACAGCAGGCGGGCGGCGCGCAGCTTGGCGACCTCCATGAAGAAGTTCATGCCGATCGCCCAGAAGAACGACAGGCGCGGCGCGAACGCGTCGATGTCCAGGCCCGCCTCGCGGCCCGCGCGGATGTACTCCACGCCGTCGGCGAGGGTGTAGGCCAGCTCCAGGTCGGCGGTGGCCCCGGCCTCCTGGATGTGGTAGCCGGAGATCGAGATGGAGTTGTACTTCGGCATCCGCTGCGAGGTGTACGCGAAGATGTCGGAGATGATCCGCATCGACGGCGCCGGCGGGTAGATGTAGGTGTTGCGGACCATGAACTCCTTGAGGATGTCGTTCTGGATGGTGCCCGCGAGGCCCTCCGGCTTCACCCCCTGCTCCTCGGCCGCGGCGATGTACAGCGCCAGGACGGGCAGCACCGCGCCGTTCATGGTCATCGACACGCTCATCCGGTCGAGCGGGATGCCGTCGAAGAGCTGCCGCATGTCGTAGATCGAGTCGATCGCGACGCCCGCCATGCCGACGTCGCCGGCCACGCGCGGGTGGTCGGAGTCGTAGCCGCGGTGCGTGGCGAGGTCGAACGCGACCGACAGGCCCTTCTGCCCGGCGGCGAGGTTGCGCCGGTAGAAGGCGTTGGACTCCTCGGCGGTGGAGAACCCGGCGTACTGGCGGATCGTCCACGGCTGGGTGGCGTACATCGCCGGGTACGGGCCGCGCAGGTACGGGGCGATGCCGGGCAGGGTGCCGAGGAAGTCGAGCCCGGCGAGGTCGTCGGCGGTGTACAGCGGCGGGACGCCGATGCCCTCCGGGGTGTCCCAGGTGTGGGCCTCGGGGTCCTTGCCGGTGGCGTCGGCGACGGCGGCGCGCCACCGCTTGGCGGTCGCGTCGGCGGGGGGCGCCGTCCCGAGGTCGATCTCGGTGAAGTCGGGGATCATTCGTTCACTCCCAGATCGTGCAGGGTGGTCTCCAGCGCCTCGATCGCGTCGCATCCGGCGTGCACGCGGGCGTCGACCCCCTCGTAGGTTCCCTTACCCGCGAGCCAGACCTTCACCGCACCGGCGTCCTTCAGGACGCGCGCCGCTTCGGCGGCCTGCTCCTCGTACAGCTTGTCACTGGAGCAGATGCAGGCGACGGTCGTCCCGGACGCCGCGAACTCCTCGGGCGCGCCCGCGACCGTCTCGATGCCGCCGGCCTGGAACAGGTTCGCGGCGAACGACGCCCGCGCGGTGTGGACGGCGATGGGGCCGAGCGTCGCGAGGAACACCTTCGGGCGGGCGCCGGTCGCCTCGGCGTGCGCGTCGGACCGGTCGCGCAGCGCCTCGAAGTCCTGCGCGTAGGTGACGACGGGGAGCCCGCCGCAGGGACGCGCGGGCGCGGCGTCGCGCTCGGGCAGCGTCTCGGCGAGGTTCGGGAACTCGCTGACGCCGGTGAGCGGGGCCTTGCGGCGGGCGAGGTCCTTGCGGCGGCGCGCCCAGGTCGCGGCGAGCCGGTCGGCGACGAGGCCGGAGCCGAGGGCGGCGGCGAGGCCGCCGGCCTTCTCGATCTCGGTGAACCAGGCCCAGGCGGCCTGCGCGAGGCCCTCGGTGAGGCTCTCGGCGTACCAGGAGCCGCCGGCGGGGTCGACGACGCGGGCGAGGCTCGACTCCTCCAGCAGCAGCGTCTGGGTGTTGCGGGCGATGCGGCGGGCGAAGTCGTCGGGCAGGCCGAGCCGCGCGTCGAACGGCTGGACGGTGACGGCGTCGGCGCCGCCGACCCCGGCGGCGAACGCCGCGACGGTGGTGCGCAGCATGTTCACCCACGGGTCGCGGCGCGTCATCATCGCCGACGAGGTGACCGCGTGGATCCGCGCGGACGTCCCCTCCGCGGCGCCGCTGACCTCGGCGATCCGGGCCCACAGCCGGCGCAGGGCGCGGAGCTTGGCGATCGAGGAGAACTGGTCGGCGCTCACCGCCACCCGGAACTCGATCTGCCCGAACGCCTCGTCCACGCCCAGCCCGGCGCCGGTGAGGGCGCGCAGGTAGGCGACGCCGGCGGCGGCCACGGCGCCCAGCTCCTCGGCGTCCCCGCCGCCCGCGTCGTGGTACGGGGTGCCGTCCGCGACGACCGCGTGCAGCCTCGGGAACTCCCGGGCGCACCGGACGGCCAGCGCCGCCGCCTCGTCCAGGGACCCGGCGGTACCGGTGCGGGCCTGGAGGCCGAGGGGGTCGGCGCCGAGGTTGCCCGACGCGTCCGGCCCGTTCCCGCGCTCGGCGACCAGCGCGAGGAACGCCTCGGCGGCCTCCGCCGTCCGCTCTCCCGCGTCCAGCACGACGGGCGCCAGGTCGAGCAGGACGCCGCGCAGGACCTCCGGCAGCGCGGCGACGGGCGTCCCGCCCTCGCCGAGCCGCAGCCACACCGAGGTGGCGCCGTTCTCCAGGTCGGCGAGGACCGCCTCGCGCGTCACGGCCGGGTCCGGGTGGGCGTGCTGCTGCCGGACGTCCCAGCCGGCGAGGCCCTCGCCGTCGGGCCGCACCTCGCGGACGTAGGGGGCGAGCCCGGGCCGTCCGGGCGGGGCGTCGTCGCGCGTGTAGAGCGCGGCGACCGGCACTCCGTCGTAGGTCTCGCGGGTCAGCAGGGACTCGATCTCGCCGAGAGGGGTCTCCTCGGTCGCCGCGCCGGACTTGCGCAGCACCCCCTTCACCATCTCCCGCCACCGGTCCCGCTCGGCCGGGGGGAAGGCGGCGGCCAGTTCGAGTTCTTCAGGCGGCACCGTCATGCCCTGGATGGTAAGCGCACGCCTACACCGCGTCCGAGACCGGGTCCCGGTCACCAGAACCGCCGGGAGGCCCGGATCCGCCGCCGGTTAGCGGTCGGGGCACGGGGAAGAGGCACCCGCATGACGTTGGATGCGCTGCCGGGTGACCTCTACCACATGCAGGACCTGCTCGACGAGCGCGAGAAGGAGATCGTCGAGCGCGTGCGCGCCTTCCTGGAGTCCAAGGTCGCGCCGATCGCCGACGACTGCTGGAACCGGGCCGAGTTCCCCTTCGACCTCGTCCCCGGGTACGGCGAGCTGGGCATCGCGGGGCTCGCCCACGACGAGTGCCCCGGGGAGAGGCCGAGCAGCCTGCTCAGCGGGTTCCTGGCCATGGACATGGCGCGCGTCGACCCGTCCATGGCCACGTTCTTCGGCGTGCACACCGGGCTGGCGATGGGCAGCATCGGCCGCTGCGGGTCGCCGGAGCAGCGCGAGCGGTGGCTGCCCGCCATGGCGCGGATGGAGAAGATCGGCGCGTTCGCGCTGACCGAGCCCGAGGGCGGCTCCGACGTCGCGCTGGGGCTGCGCACCACCGCCCGGCGCGACGGCGACTCGTGGGTGCTGAACGGCGCCAAGCGGTGGATCGGCAACGGCACGTTCGCCGACCTGGTCGTGGTGTGGGCCAGGGACGAGGCCGACGACCAGGTGAAGGGGTTCGTCGTCGGCAAGGACGCGCCCGGCTTCACCGCGACCCGCATCGAGAACAAGATCGCGCTGCGCACCGTGCAGAACGCGGACCTGGCGTTCGAGGACTGCGTGGTCCCCGAGTCCGACCGGCTGCCCGGCGCGAAGGGCTTCAAGGACACCGCCGCGATCCTGCGCCGCACCCGCAGCGGCGTCGCCTGGCAGGCGGTCGGCGTGATGCTCGCCGCGTACGGGATCGCCCGCGACTACGCGGTGGGGCGCGAGCAGTTCGGGCGGCCGATCGCCAAGTTCCAGCTCGTCCAGGACCTGCTGGTCAGGATGCTCGGGAACGCGACGGCCTCGCTCGGCATGGTGGTGCGGCTGGCGCAGCTCCAGGACGAGGGGCTCTACCGCGACGAGCACTCGGCGCTCGCCAAGGCCTACTGCACCAGCCGGATGCGCGAGGCGGTCGGCTGGGGCCGCGAGCTGATGGCGGGCAACGGGATCGTCCTCGACTACGGCATCGGGCGGTTCGTCGCCGACGCCGAGGCGCTCTACTCCTACGAGGGCACCCGGGAGATCAACACGCTGATCGTCGGCCGCGCGGCGACGGGCCACGGCGCGTTCGTGTGACGGCGCGCCACCGCTCCGGCCGGCGCCGCGCCGCGTCCGGACCGGAGCCGGTCGGCGCGCCGCGGCCCCGCTGCGGGCCGGCGGGCCGGTCGTTGCTAGAGTTCGGCGTCGAGGACCCGATCACGACGGGTCTCCGTCCCCCACCGAACGCGGAAAGAGAAGACTGCGCATGTCGACTGGCAGCCACGCCGGACGCCCGAAGTCCTGGATCGCCGTGGCCATCATCTTCGTCGGTTTCGTCATCGGCGGCGTGGGCATCGTCATGGGCCCCGACTGGATCGTCTTCGGGGCGGGCGCCGCGGTCGCCGTGATCGGCGGGATCATCGCCCTCGCGGTCGACATCATGACCGACGTCGTCGTCGACGACCCGCGCCAGTAGCCGTGTTCGGGCGGCCGCCCATCGAGGAGCGGATCGCGGCCCGCCAGCGCGAGCGCGGGCCGCTGAAGCCCGGGACCGTGTTCCCCCACGGGCCCGCGAAGATGCTGTTCTTCTTCGGCATCGGCGTCGTGGTGGTGACCCACATCATCGCCCTGTCGATGTACTTCGTCGACAAGGGCCCCTGAAGCCCCGTCCGACCCGTCTGACGCGTCCGGCCGGCCCGGTTCGTCGGGCCGGTCCGCCGGGCCGGTCAGCGGCGGTCCCTGTCCAGCCCGTTGTGCGGGCCCCTCCTCCGCCCGCCGAAGTAGATCAGGCCGACGAGCACCAGGGCCGCGATCGCCAGCACCACCACGAGCACGCCGACCGAGGTCGAGCCGGTCATCCGGACCACCTTCCTTCGCCGTTGCGCGGTGTCTCCCCCTCGGCACTGCCCGCTGAGCGGCGGGTCAAAAGAGGGTCAAGAGGAATCCCGTCCCGGGAGCGGCCACCTCCGGCGGGTGCGAAGCGGGCCGCGAGAACGTACCGTCGAAGTGACACGGCCGCCTGCGAGCCCCCGACCCCGAGGTGGTGGGATGGCCCTGCGAATGGGAATCGAGGAGGAGTACTTCGTCGTCGATCCCGGTTCCCGGGAGGTCGTCCCCCGTGCCGCCGCCGTGGTGCGGCGCGCGGAGCGGGCGCTCGGCGAGCGCGCCTCCACCGAACTGGTCGACTTCCTGGCCGAGGCGAAGACCCCGCCCTGCGACGACCTCGACAAGCTGGAGGAGCAGGTCGAGGCGATGCGCGCCGCGATGGCGGGCGCCGCGGCCGCCGAGGGGGTGCGGCTGGCCGCGACCGGCACGCCCGTGCTCGGCGACCTCGTGCCCGCGCCGATCGGCGCGGGCGCCCGCTACGCCGAGAGCCTCGCGGTCTACCGGGCGCTGGACGACGAGCAGAGCATCTGCTCCTGCCACGTCCACGTCGAGATGCCCGACCGGGAGCGGGCCGTGGCGGTCAGCAACCATCTGCGGCCCTGGCTGCCGACGCTGCTGGCGCTGGCGGCCAACTCGCCGTACTGGGCGGGCCGCGACACCGGGCACGCGTGCTGGCGGGTCATGACGTGGGCGCGCTGGCCGGTCGCGGGGCCGCCGCCGTACTTCGAGTCGTACGCGCACTACGAGGAGCTCGTCGGCACGCTGCTGGGCTGCGGGGCGCTGATGGACACCGGCACCATCTTCTGGGACGTCCGGCCGTCGGCGCGGCTGCCCACGGTCGAGGTGCGGCTGGGCGACGTCGCGCCGACCGCGGCGGACGCGTCGGTGTTCGCGGCGCTGATCCGCGCGCTGGTGGAGATGTCGGTGCGCGCGGTGGAGGCCGGGGAGCCCCCGCCCGATCCGCCGCAGGAGATGCTGCGCGCGGCGTACTGGCTGGCGGCCCGCGACGGGCTGGCGGGCGACGGCGTGGACGTGTGCACGGGCCGGCCGGCGGCGTTCCGCGAGCTGGCCGGGGACCTGCTCGCGCACGTCCTGCCGGCGCTGCGCGACAGCGGCGACCTGGACCGGGTCGCGGCCGGCGTGCGGCGGCTGATGACCGGCGGGACGGGCGCGGAGCGGCAGCGCGCCGCGTACCGCCGCAGGGGCCGGCTCACCGATGTGGTGGACGCCGCCCTCCTCCGCCAGCGAGCGCTATGAGATGATTCACCCCGTTTTCACCTGCTCGTTCACGGGTAACCGTGGGATGAACGGCGTTCACTGACGGCTTGGGGGCCCCGACGACATGGATCCGGACGACGCGCCACCGGGGGATCCGTTCGTCCATCCCGCCCTCTTCTACCGGGGCGAGGAGGAGTACCTCGCCGGGACCGTCCCGTTCCTCCGCGACGGCCTCGACGCCGGCGAACCGGTCGCCGTCGCCGTCCCCGGGCCCCGGCTCGGCGTGCTGCGCGCCGCGCTCGGCGCCGCCGCCGACGGCGTCCGGTGGCTGGACATGACCGAGGCGGGCCGCAACCCGGGCCGGATCATCCCCGGCGTGCTCCGCGAGTTCGCCGACCGGCACCCCGCCGGGCGCGTCCGGATCATCGGGGAGCCGATCTGGCCCGGCCGGACCGACACCGAGTACCCCGCCTGCGCCCAGCACGAGGCGCTGATCAACCTGGCCTTCGCCGGCCGCGAGGTCTCCATCCTGTGCCCCTACGACGTGGCGGGCCTGGACGACGCCGTGATCTCCGACGCCCGGGCCACCCACCCGGTCGTCATCGACCGGAACGGCGCGCGGGCCAGCGAGGACTACGCGCCCGGCCGCGTCATCGAGTCCTACAACCTGCCGCTCCCCGAGCCGTCCGACGCCGCGCGGATGAGCTTCGACCTGGACGCGCTGCCCCGCGTCCGCGAGTTCACCTGCCACTGGGCCCGGCACCTCGGCCTCGCGCCGGACCCGGCGGGGGACCTCGAGGTGGCCGTGCACGAGCTGGCCGCCAACTCCTGCCTGCACGGCGGCGGGAAGGGGACGGCGCGGATCTGGTCCGAGGACGGCCAGGTCGTCTGCGAGGTCAGCGACGCCGGCACCATCGACGACCCGCTCGCCGGGCGCCGCCCGGCGGCGATGAGCCCGTTCGGCGGGCGCGGGATCCTGCTGGTCAACCACCTCGCGGACCTCGTCCGCGTGTACACCGGTCCCGAAGGCACCGCTATCCGCGTGTACATGCGGGTCTGAGGCCCGCCCGCCCGGCCGCCCGCCCGGCGGCCCGCTCGGACGCCCGCTCAGTCCGCGACGGCGCGGCCGATGCCGGCGAGCGCCTCGGCGAGCAGGGCCGCGCGTCCGGTGGAGGCGGCCCACTCGGCGAGCGTCGCGCTGAGGTTCAGCGCCAGCACGCGGGCGGCGGCCTCCCGCTCCGGCGGGACGGGACCGTACGCGGCCAGCAGCGCGGCGCGGGCGGGGCCGGCGAATCCGGCGTAGGCGATCGACAGGTCGACGGCCGGGTCCGCCCGGCACAGGTCGCCCCAGTCGATCACCCCGGCGGCCCGCCCGTCCCGGTCGAGCAGCAGGTGCCGGACGTGCAGGTCCCCGTGGACGATCACCGGTCCGCCGTCCGGCGCGTCCCGCCGCCGCGCGCCGGCGAGGAGGTCCATGACGGCGGCGTCCCGCTCCCAGACGCCGAGGCGGACCAGCGAGTCCAGCCGCGGGTGCGTCCGCGCGGCGCGGACGGCGGGGTCCGCCCGCTTCATCGGGTCGAGCGGCAGCCCCTCCCCCGCCTCCGCGGCGAGCGCCGGGTCGTGCAGCGCGCGGAGGAAGGCGCCGACGCCTTCCGCGAGGGCCGCCCGGTCCTCGTCCGGCGGCCTGACCTCGGCGAGCTCGCGGCCGGGGATCATCCGCGCGCCCCAGAACGGCCAGGGGAACTCCTCCGACGGCCCGGCGATGAAGCACGGCTCGGGGATCGGCAGCGGCAGGCGCGGGGCGATCGCGGGGAGCACCGCGATCTCGCGCTCGACGCCGGGGACGGCGATCCGCCTGCGGGGGAAGCGGAACGCCCACTCGCCGCCGACCAGGAAGACCGTGTTGTCCCAGCCGGTGGCGAGCGCCTCCACCGGGGCGCCCGCGAGACCGGGGAACCGGGCGCCGACCAGCGCGGCGGCCGCCTCCTCCGTCACCTCGTGTTCGGCCTCCCATTCGGGAGCGGGCGGGGGCGCCGGCGGCGGAGTCGTCACACCGACGAACCGTACCCATTCGATCAGGCCGAGCGGTCACCGGCGAGCCTTCGCCTCCCGGGCCTGCCCCTTCGCTCGGCCGGCGGCTCCGTCCAGGGTGCCCGCCACGGGTTCGACGCGACCGTTCGAGCTCAGGTATTCCGCCAGCTGTGGCGGCCTGTACGTAAAGTCCTCCTCGAAGTGCTCCTTGGCCGTCGAGGCGACGTACTCGTTCCCGTCGAGTCGGTGGGACCCACTGTCGGCGCACTTGCCGATCGGCCGGTCCACGGCCGCCATCAGGCGGTAGAACCTCGTCATCGAGTCATGCGGACGGGCCGTCATGTCCGGCGCCACCCTGAACAGGGTGCTCGTGCTCGGAGTCATATCCGCAGGGCCGTAGGGACCGAATGCGCCCGGACGGAACCGGAGGCCGTATTCCCGCGCCCGGTCGGCCATCCAGAGCAGGGCGATGTCGGAGAGGGACGCGTCGGGGTAGCCGCCGCCGACGTCGCAGTGCGCCCCGCTGAACCAGACCTGCCTCATCTCCTGGCCGTCGACGCCCGGTCTCTGATGCCAGAGCGCGGGCTCGAAGGCCTCCCGGCGCTCGTCGATCGCCAGCGCCTGGAACGCGCCGTCGACCCGGGAGCTGAGCCTGGTGTCGTGGAACTCCCAGCGATGGTTGAGCCGCCTGACCAGCGGCCTGAGCCATCGCGGCCCCATCGCCGGGACGCCCAGGGCGCCGACCGTGTCGAACATCCCGAGGAACCGGATGCGCGGATCATACGAGTACGCCTGGCGGAACAGCGCCGAAGCCACCCCGGACGGCATCTCGGCCGAATTCCGGTACAGCTCCCAGGCCTCCTGGACGCGGTCGGCGTTCTCCCCGCGCAGGACGCCGCAGTTGCGGATCAGTCCGGCAAGGCTGCGGGCGGTGTACGCGCCCCGGCTGAAGCCGAAGAGGAACAGGTCGTCACCGGCGTCGTAGTTGTCGATGAGGAAGCGGTACGCGTCGAAGACGTTCCCGGCGAGCCCCAGGCCGAACGCGCCGCCGCGCAGGCGCTCCCACCGGGTGGTCCCGACACCGCTGTGGTAGTAGACCCGCTGCTCCACCCCCGCGGAGTCCTCCGGGGCGACGGACAGAGCGATCTTGGTGATGTTGGTCGGGGAAGGCCGCCCCGCGGTGGCCTGGTCGGCGACGTTCCACGTGCCGTCGCAGCAGACGACGAGTCGCTTGGTCATCGCGGCCTCCTCCGGTGCGAAGCGGGCTCATACGCCCACCATCACCTCCCACCGTCCACACCAAACCGCGCGTGGTGCAGCGCCGTTGCCGCGCGGGGGCGTCCGGCCAGGCGGACCGCCGCGAGGACGAGCGCGCAGCCCGCGACCTGCGAGATCCCGGGGCGCTCGCCGAGGACCGCCGCGCCGAACGCGACGGCGAGGACCGGCTGCAGGAGCAGCAGCGTCCCGCCCTCCTCGGCGCGCAGCCGGGGCAGCGCGGCGCCGATGAGCATCCACCCGCAGACCTGGCCCGTCACGGCCAGCGCGGCGAGCCAGCCGAGCGCGGCCCAGCCGGGCGCGAGGTCGACGCCCTGCCACGGCGCGCCGATCACGACCGCCATGGCGCCGGCGCCGCAGGTCGACAGCAGGACGGGCTGCGCCCGGTGCTCCTGCCCCCGCCCGGCGACGCGCGTGAGGAACAGGTAGCCCGCGTAGGCGGCACCGGCGCCCACCCCGAACGCGATTCCGGCGGCCGGGTCCGTGCCCGTCCCGTGCTCGGCGACCCCGCCGGCGAGCGCCACCCCGCCGAGCATCACCGGGACGGCGAGCGCGAACGGCCGGGACGGGCGCTCGCCGAAGACCGCCAGCGCCAGCAGCGGCACCACCACGACCTGCACGTTCACCAGGACGGTCGCGATCCCGGCGCCGACCCGGTCGATCGACGCGCCCCACAGCACGAGGTCGGCGCCCAGCAGGAGCCCGGCCGCGACGTCCACCGCCCCGCGCCGGCGCGGCCCGGCGCGGCGCCGCTCCCACAGGGCGAGCGGCGCCAGCACCGGCAGCGCGAGCGCGCAGCGGAAGAAGGCGGCCGTCCCCGACGAGACGCCGGACAGCCGGAACAGGATCGCGGAGACGGAGATGAACACGGCCCCGGCGATCGCGAGCAGACGCGGGTCGATCCTTCGCACGCCCTCCACGCTGCCGCGCACGATCAATTAGCACAAGCGAATGTTCTTTAGCGGAAATCGGTAGCATCTCTACCGTGACGATGAACCTGGAACGGCTCCGGGCCCTGCACGCGGTCTCGGTGCACGGATCGATCGCGGCGGCGGCCGAGGCGATGCACGTGACGCCGTCCGGCGTCTCGCAGCAGCTGGCCAAGCTGGAACGCGAGACCGGCCACAGGCTGCTCGAACCGCGGGGGCGCGGCGTGCGCCTCACCCGCGCGGGCCGGGTCCTGGCGGAGCACGCCGGGCGGGTGCTCGCGCAGCTGTCGGCGGCCGCCGCCGAGCTGGACGGGCTGCGCGCGGACGTGACCGGGCCGGTCCGGCTCGGCGCGTTCGTCACCGCCGCCCGGTCGGTGCTGCCGCCCGCGCTCGCCGCGCTGCGCGAGCGGCACCCCGGCCTGTCCCCCACCCTCCGGGAGGGCGAGACGGAGAACGTGCTGCCCGCCCTCGCGCGCGGCGACCTCGACGTGGCGATGGTGGAGAGCTGGGACACGCTGCCGACCCCGTTCCCCGCCTCGGTGTCGAACGTCCTGCTGTCCTCCGACGTCATCGACCTGGCGCTCCCGGCCGCGCACCCGCTCGCCCGCCGCCGCACCGTCGACCTGCACGAGCTGCGCGGCCTGCGGTGGGCGGCCTGGACGGCCGGCGGGACCTGCGAGAAGCAGATCGTCCAGACGCTGCGCGAGCACAACGTCGACCCCGACATCGCCTGCAACGTGGCCGACTACCCCACCCAACTGGCGTTCGTCGCCGCCGGGCTGGCCGCCGCGATGATCCCCCGGCTCGGCCGCGACCCCGTGCCCGCCGGCGTCCGGATGCTCGCCACCCGCCCGGTCGTGCGCCGCAAGATCTACGTGGCGTGGCGGACCGGGGCCGCGGGCCCGGCCGTCGAGGCGTGCGTCGAGGCGCTGCGCGCCGCCGCCGAGCGCTTCACGGAGGACCGCCTCGCGTCCTGAGCGGCGGAGGGCGACGAGCCGTGGCCGAGACTTGACCGCGGCTTCAGGTGTAGCGGGCCACGCGCGGGAATGATCCTTGCGCCCTGAATCTCCCGATCGTTATGGGGAACGATGCGTTTTCTTGCTCGCGCGCACCAGATGCCCGTCCGGCTGATCGTGGGCGCGTTCGTGCTGAACTCGGGCCTGTCGAAGCTCAAGGGCGACGAGGGGACGGCCGACTACATCCACGGGACCGCCAAGACCGCCTACCCGTTCCTGGAGTCGCAGGACAAGGGCGAGTTCACCCGCAACCTCGGCGCGACCGAGGTGGCGCTCGGCACCGCGCTGGTCACCCCGCTGGTCCCGACGCTGCTGGCGGGCGGGGCGCTCACCGCGTTCGCGGGCGGGCTCATCGGCCTCTACCTGCGGCTGCCCGGCATGCGCGAGGGGCTGCGCCCCACGCAGCAGGGGATCCCGCTCGCCAAGGACTCCTGGCTGATCGGGATCGGCGCCACGCTGGTGCTGGAGGAGCTGAGCCGGGCCCGCGAGGAGCGCAGCGGCCGCCGCGGGCGCCGCGGCCGCCGCCACTGACCGCCTCCGGCCCCGCCGGTGCTGCGCGCCTTGACGGGGGCGCCGGGCCCCGGCGAGGATCGGCGCGTCCCGAGGAGGCCGCGCCATGACGTCCCAGTCCCAGCCCTCCCCGCTCGTCCGCGCGGCGGGCGGCGCCGACGCCGCCGCGATCGCCGCGGTGCTCGGGCGCGCGTTCGACGACGACCCGGTCTGGCGCTGGATCCTGCCCGACGAGGCGTCCCGCGTCCGCCGGCTGACCGGTGTGTTCGGCATCCTGCTGCGGCACGTGCACCTGCGGCACGAGGGCACCGAGGCGGCGGGCCGCGGACCGGACGTGGAGGCCGCCGCGCTGTGGGACCCGCCAGGGCTCTGGCGCGTCCCCGCGCGCGCCCAGGCGGCGCAGGCCGGGCCGCTGCTGCGCGCGCTCGGCCGCCGGGTGCCGGCGGCGCTGCGCGCCCTCGGCGAGATCGAGAAGCACCATCCGCCGGAGCCGCACTGGTACCTGGCGGTGCTCGGCACCGATCCGCCCGCGCAGGGCAACGGGCTCGGCGGGGCGCTGCTGCGCTCCCGGCTGGACCGCTGCGACGCCGAGGGCGTCCCGGCCTACCTGGAGAGCTCGAAGGAGCGGAACGTAATTCTCGTCTGTACAGGATAATGACGTAGGGCCCGTTCCCTGCGTCTGGTGCAGACGAAGGGAACCCGACCCGATGCGTATCCGCTCCTCCCGCGCCTGCGTGGCAGCGGTATGAGCCGCTCCCAGCTCCTCCTGGACAGCGAGCCCGCAACCCCTCAGCAGCTGGTCGGCGCCACCGCCGACCTCACCACCCGCCAAGGCGCCCAGTACACCGCCGAGCTGATCCGCGGCTACCACGCCGGCCGGCTGGTGCTGCGGCCCGCCGGCGTCTGGGTCCAGCTCGACGCCGCCGACGTCATCTCGGGCGTCACCCACGATGCCACGCCGCACGCCGACACGCGCACCGTACAGCTCCCCGACCGTGGCACCTCCCGGTCCTACGAGGGCATCACCATCCGCACGGTCACGCTGGTGTGGACCTGCCCCGCTTGCGACCGCCCGCGCGGCGAACCCCGCATCAGCCGCCTCCCCGAAGACGGCGAGCACTACTACGTGCATACCTGGCGCAACGCGTGCGGCCACAACGACCTGTACACGTGCTGCCTGGTCGAGGCCGGTTGCCACCCCGCCCGGCCGGTGGACGCGTGACCACCACCGGGAAGCCGGCCGGACGGATCGAGGAGATGACCGTTCGAGTGCCCGACTACGGGCCGGGACTGCGCGCCCGGCCCGTGAAGGTCACCACGGTGACGATCAGGACTCGATGCCCCCGCTGCGGAGGTCCGCGAGGCAAGCCCGCCCCGACGCTGCGCGGCATGCGTGGCCAGACCCACGAAGTCGACATCTGGACCAACCCGTGCGGACACGTCGACCTGAACACCGACGTGCTGATCGAGGCGGGCGTCTACCCGCCCTACGAGGACCGGACATGATCATCGATCGCACCGCCGACGCTCTCGCCGTGCCTGGCGCACAGGTGGGAGAACGCGTCGTTCTCACCGCCGCCACCGGATCTGCCCGACACGCCGGTGTGCTGCTCCCGCCCCTCAAGGACGGCGAGCCGCACCGAGTCCACACCGACAAGGGCAGGGTGCTGCGGCTGGACGGAACTCTCCTGGTGGCCCCCGAACGGTCCGCCTCTGACCGGCGTCGCGACCGGCGCCGCCAGTACTGCGACGACGGACGGCCGATCTACCGTTACGGCGACCTGCCGTCGCGACAGCTGGCGACCCGAACGATGCTGCGACAGCAGTTCCGGCGCCGCCCCGCCGACGAGCAGGAACCGATTGCGTCGTACATGGCCTACAAGGGGTATGCGCCCTTGTACGCGGTCGCCGACGCTGAAAAGCTCCCTGCGCTGCCACCTGCTCGCAAGGCCGCTTGGGACCAGGCCCGGACCTGCGCCCGTTGCAACGCCGTTCAGGCGACCCCGTATGCCAAGGGCGTCGACGACCGCCGTTACTGCAGCAGTTGCCTCGAACCGGCGGCCGCCGCCTGGTGGTACGGAGAGCGTGTCGCCGGTCGCGTGGCGGCCGGCGCCTGGGCGGCTGATCTGCTCGCTGACGTGCGCCGTGCCCCGGAGAAGGTGGCGTTGGTGTACCTGGAATACCCGACGTCGGTGATGTCGCAGGACATCCTGGCCGAGACGTGGGACGGGGAGGTGCTCCTATCCGCGAGGGTGTGCGAAAGCGACACCTTCTTCCGCAAGGGCAAGGACTCCCGTCCGGCCGACCTCGCCGCCGCGTTCCGGAATTTGAGCGGGCGTCGGCTGATCAGCTGGCGCGGTGACGAGTACTGGCTGTCCCTTCTGCAGGAGACGATGCGTGAGCACTCCGGCGGCCTTGGCCTGACGTTCGCCGGCGGGCACGTCGGACCGCACTGGGACGAATGGCGCGCCGAACGCAACCCGCACCTCGTCGAGCCCTGCCCGTTCCGGACCGAGCGTCTGCTGCACCGACAGGAACCGCCGTCCTGGCGCCCACCGGAGCTGCTCGCCTACATACGGCACGCGGTGACCGAGATGGCCACCCGCGCCAGCTACTGGTGGCGAGCGACCTGCCTGGACACCGAATGTGGACTGTCGCTGCCGTTCGGCAGCAGCACCTCCAGCGACCGATGGGCCGAACGGCACCACCGCAAGACCGGCCACATCGTCGGCCACACCACCGAACCGGGCACGACCCTTCCCGACCTCGTCCACCCTGAAGGACGGGCATCGTGACCAACGCTCCCTACCTGGTGACGATCACTGACAAGCTCGACCGGGTCCTGGTACGTCTGCGCTGGCAGTCCCCGAACCGGTACGAGGTGCTGTCGCCCCGCCACGACGTGCTCGGCGTCCTGTCCCACGACGACGAATGGTCGGTGTTCGGCGACACGGCCACCGAAGTCCCGGTGGTGTCCGGCCCGGACGTGTTCGCTTTGGCGGTCGGCTGGGCCGCCGAGCATGCCCGGCTCCTCGCTGCGCTCCCCGAGGGCGCACCCGCCCGCGTGGGGCGCGTCTGGACGTGCACCGCGGGGCAAGGCACCTATCCCGAATGGTGCAGCCGCCACATCACGCACTTCTGGTGCCGCGTCTGCGATGGCTGGTACGGATCACCGCACAGCGACATGTCCGGCCTCGGCCTCCACAGTGCGGGTTCTGCGCACGGCCGAGACAGGGCAGTCGCGGAGGAGTGCGCGTGCCGGCCCTGTGAGCGGTTGCTGGCGTCCGGGCCGCGCTCTGTGATCACCCAGGGCGCGCTGGATGCCGCCGTCGCTGCCGTCCAGGCGCACCCGTCCACCAGCTTCCTGGCTCCCTGCGAGGACCTGGCGCGCACGGCGCTGGCGGCCGCCGTGCCGCACCTTGACAGCGGCTTCGCCGAGCGCGTTCACGGTCTCGCCGACCAGGTACAGGCCCTGATCAAAGACCTGCGCAGGGAGGCGGATCTGGCGTCGCTGCGGGACGTGTCGGATCCAACCGGTATCGAGCTGAGGCGCCGGTTCTGCGGTCGGCTAGAGGCGATCTTGACCTCGCCAGCCGCGGCGAACGGCGATTCCTGATCGGTTCGTGGTGAGGAGGACGCCGTGGCGACGCTGATCGCGGTCTATCTCGGGCGGACGACCGTTAATCGGTGCGACCTCAAGTGCTTTGGAGCACGCACCGAGGTCGCCGAGTGTGAGTGCATCTGCGGCGGCATGAACCACGGCGTCGGGCTGGCCCGTGCGGAAGCGAACACGCGGGCCAGCTCGCAGGACTGGATTGCGGCGTCGCGCGCGAGCGGGCTCGAGTTCGACGGGGTGGAGGTGTGCGTGGGGGCGCAGGCAGAGCCGCTGTTCTGAGCAGTTGCGCGTGCCGGCCAACCTCCATGAAAGCCAATCAATTTTTCATCCAAGTTCTACTTGACATGATTATTGGGTTGGCTATGGTGGGTTGCAGTTGATCACCCCGGAGCACACAGGAGCCCCCATGCCAACCTGTTTGGTCATCAGGCCGGACGGCACCACCCAGTGGGAGAACCTCCCGACGGACACCCACGAGCGGCTTGCGGCCATGTACCAGGCCATCGGCGGCGGCTGCCGGACGGTGGAGCCGATCCAGCTGGCCGGCGAGTTCGACATGTGGTTCGACGAGGACGGCCTTTACACCCAGGTGGCCAACCCGCTCGCGACCGCCATCGCCAGCGCCTTCGGCTTCATCTGGCAGCCGTTCCACGGCGCCGCGCTCGTCACGGCCCCCGACTGCGGCGACGGCCCTCCTGACCTCACCCACCAGCAGCGGGCCGTGCTCATGACCATGGTCGCCTGCGCGGGCTGACCTCCACTGCTCCCGTGCCTGTGTGCCTGCCGACGACAGGCACACAGGCACGGGTCCCAGAGAAGAGGCTTCATGCTTACTTCCAAGAATCACGCCCGCATCAACGAGCTGCTCGACCAGCTCGCGGGCGTCTTCGATGTCGAGAGCCGGGACAGCCTCCTTCGGGGGTTCCGGAGGCTGCAGAACAGCGTGGGAACCGGCATGGACTGCACGGAGGATGCCCGGTCTCTAGCCGGGAGCCTTCGGAGCACCGCCGCCCTGGTCGATGCGCTACGACAGGTCACCTGTCCTGCAACCTCCGCGTGCGGCTGCGCGGAGTCGGCGAGGATCGTTGTCAGCGGCGTGACTGTGGCTGGGCACCATGTCGCCTGCCAGCACAGCGAGCCGCGCATCTACCACTGGCGTGCCGGCGAACACCTGACCCTCGGGACCCTGGCCGACTACGCGCGAGCGTGGGAGGTCTCGGCCTACGACGACTCACGCGCCGAACTGGGCACTGAGCTTCGCACCGCCCACGAGGCTTACATGCTCAGCATCGAGAGCCGCGGCGCCGACGACCAGGACTACATGCACTACCGGCTGGCCGTCGGCAACGAATCGGTTGAGGTCCGTATCGACGGCCGCGCCTGACCTCTCCCCGTGGGCCTGGACACCTCACCCGCCGGTGTCCAGGCCCAGCCCATTCTTGAAGGAGCGCTCATGGTCCACCGTGACCATCGGGGCCGGGTCATAGCTCGGCCTCGGCCTACTGGAGACGCCCTGTTCGCGGTGCCTCCGAAGACCCCGGAGTATCCGGACCTGAACCTGGCCAGCTACCGGAAGGTGCTGGTGAACATGTCCGGAGGCAAGGACAGCGCGGCAGCGCTCATCGCCACGGTCCGCGCGGTGCGCGAGGCCGGCTTGCCCCTGGACCTCATTGAGACGGTCTTCGCCGACCTCGGCAAGGACGATGAGTGGCCCGGCGCCAGAGAGATGGTTGCCACCCAGGCAGCGCACTACGGTCTCCGCCACCACGTGGCCTTCCGGCAGATCGACGACGGCGAAGGCGGCAAGCGGCAGCAGGGCCTACTCGAATTCATCGGCGGACGTTGGCAGCAGATGTGGCCACTTCCGCAGCAGCCCTACTGCCGCAGCGAGATGAAACGGTCCCCCATCAGCACGGTCAAGACCCGGATCGTCCGCGACATCCGCGAGGCCGAGAACACGGTCGAGCCCGTGCGGATTCTGGAGGTCATGGGTATCCGGGCCCAGGAGTCCGCGCCGCGAAGGAAGCAGCGTGCGTTCTACCACCGCCGCGCCGACTCCAACGGCCGACGTCATGTGGACGTGTGGCTCCCCGTGCACCACCTCACCGAGGAGCAGGTGTGGGCCACAGTCGACGAGGCCGGCATGCCCTGGCACTGGGTGTACTACTACATGGCCCGGCTGTCGTGCCGGATGTGCATCGTGGCGCCGCCCGAGCAGCTCATCATGTCCGCGCGCCTGGACCCGGCCGGAGCGCGGGCTCGCGCCGAACTCAGCGACCGCATGGACCACAGTTTCCAGCTCGGGCTGAACCTGTGGGACATCATCGCCGAGGCCGAAGCCCGCGGGCCGGTCTCGACCGACATGCTCACCGCCGCGCAACTCGCCGAACTGGAGTCGATGCGGACGGTGGCATGAGCACGCTGCTTGAGATCCCCGGCCTGGTCATCCCTTCCACGGAGCCGCGTGCAGCACAGGACGTTGGATGGTGGGTGATCTCCTGGGGTCTCGGAGTCGACAGCACAGCGATCTTGCTTAGGCTCTGCGAACTCTTGGACGAGATCGCGGCCGGCACTAGGCAGAGCCTCGATGAAGCTGGCAGCGGCGCCGAGGTGCAGCCGGCGTTCTCCGCGGACTTCGACCTAGATCGGCTGGTGGTCGTGACGGCGATGACCGGCTCGGTTCTCTCTCTGGTCTGCCTGTGTTGTAACCGACAGCGTCTTTGATCAATTCTCTGCGCCAAGGCGCCGCGCCCTCTAGATCTAAAACTGCCGGGCCCTCCTCTTGGGCGTATCCGCCGAGTCTCCGCGTCGACCGGGCAGGGACTCAGTCGGTGCCGGTAACTCAGGTCATGCTCGGGAAAACGAGCGTCGGTATGGGACCGTGCGGGGGGGTGACAGGGCCTCGGTGGCCGGTTGTTTGCTCGGTTCCGGGCGAAAGTCTTGTCAGGAGTTG
The DNA here is from genome assembly GCF_040299565.1 of Spirillospora sp. NPDC000708. Taxonomy (NCBI): domain Bacteria; kingdom Bacillati; phylum Actinomycetota; class Actinomycetes; order Streptosporangiales; family Thermomonosporaceae; genus Spirillospora; species Spirillospora sp. NPDC000708. The sequence continues at coordinate 19,878 of NZ_JBEPCJ010000097.1, read as the reverse complement.
AGGGTGACGAACCATCGGTCGGCCTCCTCCCACAGTTCGCCGACGTCGGCCGCGCATTCGGCGGCCAGCGCGGCGGCACCGTCGGCGGACACGTGCGCCCAGGGGAACCATTCGCCGACCGCACCGCCTGAGCGCAGCCGCAGCGGCTCGGTCAGCGACACCGCGCCGGGCGGGTCGACCTCCATCAGCACTTGCCCGCCGGGTCCCAGCAGCGCCAGGACGCGGCGCAGCAGCCGGGCGGGGTCGCCGCCGATGCCGATGTTGCCGTCGGCCAGCAGCACCGTGCGCCACCGCCCGGTACCTGGCACCCGCCCGAATACGTCGCGGCACAGCGCCGGGCCGCCCGCGGCGATGGTCAGCGCGACCGCGCGGGGCGCCACGTCGATGCCCAGCACCGGGATCCCGCGCCGCGCGAGCGCGACCGTGAGCCGTCCGGGCCCGGATCCGACGTCAAGGGTGGCGCCCTGGCAGCGGTCCAGCAGGGCGGTGTCGCCGCCACGCAGCGCCAGCCAGTCTCGCAGCGGCAGCGGGCGGCGGCGGCCGTCGGCGTGCTCGATCTCTACCGCCGCGCGGCCGCGCAGCGCCTCCTCGTACAGTTCGCCGATCATGCCGGGACGCCCCTGGCCCTCAAGGCCCGCATGACCTCGCCGGACCGGCCGCCAGGCGCTGCCGCCGCGACCGCCTCGGCGTCGGGCGGGGTGTCTGCGTCGGTCAGCTCCGGCATCCGCGCCACCCGCAGCCCGGCGGCGTGCAGCCGGGCGAGCTGGAGCGTTCCGGTGTCGGGCCGCGACATCGGGACGCCCAGCAAAAGCCGCTCGTCGGGGCGGCGCAGCCCCGGCAACCAGAAGCCGCCGTCGCGCGGCGCGCCGAGCGGGGATGAGTTCATTGGAGCCGCTCTAGACCGAGCCGTTGAGGCTGCGCAGGGCCAGTCCGAGGCCGACCACGATGACCAGGGCGGCGGTGGCCAGAGGGGTGAACCGGCTGAGGTGGATCGCGCGCCCGGTGAGGGGGATCTTCGCCAGAACGCTCTCCATCCGCACCAGCGCGAGGCCCGCGAGCGTGAGCGTGGCGGCCATGCCCAGGCCGTAAGCCAACACCAGCCCGGCACCGAACATCGTCCGGCCGAGCGCGATCGCCCCCAGGAGCACTACGAGCGCGGAAGGGCTGGGAACCAGCCCTCCTGAAAACCCGAGCCCGATCAGCCCCGCCCTTCCCAAACGAGCCCCTCTGGCTCCATGCGCATGCCCATGCGCATGCCCATGCCCATGCGCATGCCCATGCGCATGCCCATGCGCATGCCCATGCGCATGCCCATGCCCGTGCCCATGCCCGTGCCCATGCCCATGCCCGTGGCCGTGTTCGGGGCCGTGTTCGGGGCCGTGTTCGGGGCTGGGGGTGGTGCTGTCGCGGTGTGAGCGCCAGGCTGAGCGGAGCAGGCCGGTGCCGATGGCTGCGACCGTCAGGCCGCTGAAGACCCCGAGGTAGGCCAGCAGCGATTCACCTGCCAGGGTCGCCGAGGCCGACAGCACCAGTCCCAGGATCAGGACGCCCGCGGTGTGGGTGAGGGTGACGGTGGCGCCGACGATGAAGGCGTCGCGGGGGCGGCCTCGTTGCCCGGCGATGTAGGCGGCCATGACCGTCTTGCCGTGGCCGGGCAGCGCGGCGTGTCCCGCGCCCAGGACGACCGCGAGCAGCACGGCCAGCAGCCCGACGCCGAAGGTGAGCCGCTCAGCGCCTACCAGGGAGTTGAAGTAGCCGGTGAGGTGGCCGAGGGCCTTGGTGAAGATTCCGGCCGAGGGCAGGCCGGGCAGCCGGGTGGTCGTCGACCCGATGCCGGGGCGGACATGCAGTGTCGCGGTGCGGATGTCCAGGGGTGAGGTGAGCAGGTCGCCGGGGTAGTGGCGCAGTTGGTCGCTGACGCTGCGCGTGGGGACGGACGAGCGGTCGATGCGCACGCCGTCGCCGGTGGCGGTGATCTCGTGCCAGCCGATGCGGTCGTCGCGGAAGTGGTCGGCGAAGCGCAGTTCGGTGGCCCTCTTCAACGCAGCCGGCCCTGCCAGCCGGCAGGTCAGGCGGCTGGTGGACAGACCCGCCGACCCGGTGGCCAGCGTGTAGGAGGAGCCGGCCGGCCGCAAAGTGACCGGGCTGCCGCTGGCGGTGAGTGGGACCGCCGCGGCGAGTGCCGAGCACTGCCGCGCGGCGTACCGGGCCGCCTCGGCGGCGCTGATCGCCGCGTTGTGGTCGGTGTCGACGGTGCCGCGCTCTTGGAGGGTGGGGATCTCGGCGGAGTCGACGATCGCGGTGTCCTCGATGTGGTCGGGGAAGAGCCGGAGCCCGTGGTAGTGGTTGACGGTGAAGTTCCCCAGCGGATGAACGGGTCCGGCCGCGCCAGCCTGCCCAGCGCCGGCGCCGACGGTCGCCTGAACAGCGGCGGCGTGGGCGGGGAGGGCCGGTCCCCAGTAGATCGCGATGATGAGCCCGGCGAGCAGTGCCAGCACGGCCGACACCAAGCCACCTGCCCGCCCTTCGGCGATCCGCCCGGGAGCACCCCAGCGTCGGGTGTGCCAGCGTGGCCGGGACGGTCGCAGGCGCAGGGCATCGGGTTCGGTCCGGGTCACGATGCTCGGCCGATGGCGGGGAACCTGGGGTCCAGGTGCGGGTTGATGCGGTGCGCCCTGGCGCGGTCGCGGTGGGCTGCGCCGTGGTCGCCGAGCGCGGCGTGGATGTCGGCGCGGTGCTGGTAGAACAGGGCGTTGCGCCAGCCGAGCCGGGTCGCCTGCCGCGCGTACCGCAGGGCCTGGCGGTCGTGGCCGTTGCGGTGCAGGGCCCAGGCGAGGGCGTCGGCGACGATGACGCTGTGGCGGCGCGACCATTCGGCGCGGGCGTGCCGCAACGCGCCGGCCGCGTCCCCGGTGTCGGCGGCGTATTCGGAGGCGCTCAGGTCGTCGACGACGCCGTTGTCGGCCATCAGCTTCTGCTCCGAGCGCAGCAGGTCCTGCTGGCGGGCGGCCTCGCCGGCGCGGCCGGCGGCCCGCAGCAGCTCGATGTACTCGGCCACGTACTGCGGCTGCGGGACGCGGCCCACCACATCGCGGTAGCCGTTGATCGCCGAGGTGAGGTCGCCGCGCAGCGCCCGGGTCTTGGCGATGCCCTGCAGTGCGGGGAGGTAGGTGGGGTCGGCGGTGCTGGCCGCCTGGTACTGGCGGGCCGCCTCACCGAGGTCCCCGGAGTGCAGGGCCAATTCACCCAGGTAGTAGCGGCAGTACGCGACGTCGGAGGGGGCGTAGGCGCTCTGGAGCGCCTGCCGCAGCACCCTGCGGGCCGCCGCGGCGTGGCCGTGCATCTCCAGCTCGTAGGACGCGCGCGTGAACGCCGCGACTCCAGGGCCTAGGTCGTTCAGGCGGGCGACCGCCGCGGTCGCGGCCCGGTAGTCGCCGAGCTGGGTGTAGGCGTCATTGAGCGTCCCGTACAGATCTGGGCTGGACGGGGCGATCCGCCGGGCCCGCTTTCCCCAGCCGACGGCGGCGGCGAACTCGTGGCGCGCGTTGGCCAGCGCAGCCATTCCGATCATCGCCTGATAGTTGTCGGTGGTGTTCAACGTCAAAGAACGACGCAGGGCGCCCTCGGCCTTGGGATAGAAGTCCGGGTTCACGGTGATCCTGGCCTGCTGGACATATGCCGCACCCAACGCAGCCCATGTCGAGTAGTCCCCCGGTGCGCGCCGCAAGGTCTGCTGGTACCGGGCGATGACGCCCTCAGGCGCGGCCCCTGCCGGGCTGCCTGGCCCTGCCCCGGACGACGAAGTGGACGGCGAGTCGGGCCCGCGGAACATCCCGACGACCACAACGGCGGTGGCGGCCAGCACACCCGTCACCAGCAGCAGGAGCGCGTTGCGCCTAGTCAGCACGGGTCTCCGTCTCCGCCTGGGGATGGGAAGGGCCGTCTCCCCTGGCCATCGTTGCCCGGTCGCCCTGGACGGCCGGTATGCGCCAACACCACGGGGCCGTTCCGGTGCTGATCCATCACGCCCTGCGGCCCCGCGACTCTTGGCCGGTCTGCTCCCCTCCCGCCGCCGTGTTCGTCGACGATGAGTTCAGACCGAACCCAGCCCATTATCGGGAGACACCAGGTCACGTAACCGGAATGAGATTCACAGGAATGATCTCGACTACGGCAAACAAATGACCGCCTCAGAACCGGCCCGATTGGAGCGACACGGGCCGGACACGACGACAAAACAGGGCATTTCCGCGCATTCAAGGAGGTATAGCCATGACTGGGAGGGCGAGCCCTTCACGCACTCCGATGTCCGGGGTGCTGAAGGCGACACGCAGCCGGGGCATGGTCAACGGTCTGCTACTGGTGCTTCTGGGCTGTGGGGCGGGCTCATCCCGTTCGTCGGCCCCTACTTCAGCTTCGGGTTCGGGTCGACCGCCACCTGGGACTACACCTCCGACCGGCTGGTGCTGTCCATCCTGCCGGCGATCGCCGTCGCGCTCGGCGGGCTGATCCTGATGATCAGCGCCGTCCGTCCCGTCGCCATGGTCGGCTCGTGGCTGGCCATCGCGGGAGGGCCGTGGTTCGTCGTCGGCACCACGATCGCCCCGCTGTGGGGCGGCGGCCCAGGTAGAGCGCTGGGCGGCCAGACACGGCAGATCGCCGAGCACCTGTCGTTCCTCTAGGGGCTCGGCGCGATCACCATCGCGCTGGCGGCGACCGCGCTCGGACGCTTCCTGGTAGTCGGCGTGCGCGAGGCGCGGCGCGCCGAAGCCGAACGCGCCGCCGCCACCGCTGGGGCGGCAGGAGCCGCCAGGGCTACGGGGCATCCCGACGGAGGAACCGCTCTTCCCGACGCGGACCGCTCCAGCCGGGGATCCACCGCTGCCCCGCAGTGGGACCGGCAGGCGCCTCTGCGGCAAGCAGGCAGCAAGCCGACCGGGGCCGGCGGGCAGCGCCGGCACCTGAGAGTCTGCACCGACACCGATGAACCGGACGGGCGCACACATGCGGGGGCCTCGGCGGCGGGGCAGGCGCAGTCGTCCAGCGCGGCCGGGCTACTGCGCAGCTACAGCACCTTGACGTTGGGTGCGTCCTCACTAGGACAGTCGGCCGCAGCCGACTGTCCGTGCACACGTCGCTGGCCGCCGGGGGGCGCCGTCCCGGCCCGGTGCGCTCCGGTCGGCCAGCAACACCGGCCCGGCGGTCCGGCCATTGAGCGGGCGCGCGCCCCAGCACCATCTCCAGGTACTCGCACGCAGCCTCACCCATTTTCGAGACCGCCGGACCCGGTGGACGCTTCGAGCATCTAGAACTTTCGTTCCCCGAGATGCGGTCGCTACCTGGGCCGACATGCGGGCCATGACCTTCAGTGTTGAATCGATCACGCAAGGTGGTAGAGAATCTCAAACGGAGAATCTCAACGGTTCGACGCTCCCGCCCGAAGGATTCGCACCATGGCAGCCGCACCCGACGACCATGCCACCTTCGCTCTCAGTTGGCGGGAGGGGTGGGTTGTTCTCACCGTCGCGGGAGAGATCGACTTCGTCAGCGCCCCAAGCCTCACTCGCTATCTCAACGCGGCGATCAACTTGCACAGCCCGCCTCTGATCGCAGTCGACCTCAGCCAACTCGCGTTCTGTGACTCCTCCGCGCTCCGTGAGTTCGTCATCGCATGGAAGAGGATCGGGCTCGCCCACGGCCGCATGGTCATGCTCAATCCCACCTGCGGAGTGGCCGGACTCCTGCACATCACCGGCCTCGATCGGGCGCTGGATATCCACACTGCCCTTCCCGATCATCCAGCTTGGCCTTCCTGATCGCCCCGGCGCAGGACCAGGCAGCGATCCTGACCTGCGGGGCCGCAGCAGGCTCCGGCCGGCGGCCCGCTACGGGTTCTCGCCGAGCTCTTGATCATGGGGCTGTGCCTGTGTTCGAAGTGGCCGTGACGGGAATCTGGAAGTTTCGCCGGGCTTCGCCCCTCGGCGTGGTTCGCTGCCTTCGGTTGCGGACTGCCCCAGGGGTGTTTTGATCCGTTCACGTGAGTCCCCCGAGGTGAGGGCGGTGCCTTCGGGGGACTCTGCCTTTCCGGCCGGACATGGGATCCGCGGTTGAATGCTTGATCAGGGTTGTTCGTGCCTAGGCTGGAGGCTATGGATGCCTGGAAGCCCAGTGGAGGGTGCGGGGGATGACGGCGACGCCGGGTCGGTCGTCGCTGGTGTCGAGGTTGAGCGCGCGGATCGGGCCGGCCGGGCGGTGGGTGGTGGTCGAGTTGAGCGGCGAGTTCGATGTGGCCACCGCTCCGGTCTTGATCGGTCGGACGGCCGCGCTGGTGGCGTTGCCCAGGCCGCCGCGGATCGCGTTGGAGGTGTCGCAGGTGACCTTCTGCGATTCGTCGGGGATCAACGCGCTGGTGCGGTTGTGGAAGCAGGTCGGTGCCCTCGGCGGTGAGTTGGTGGTGGTGCGTCCGGGCCCGCGGTTGGCTGAGTTGCTGGCCAGGACCGGGGTGGATGGGCCGGTGCGCGTCGTGGACGCTTTCGGTGATGTGCCCGGGGCTGGGCCGGCTCCGTCGTCGCCTGCCTGGTGAGCCCTGCTCTGGAGTTCGCTAGGGCAGGTCGCTCCCGCGTCGCGGGGGGCCGGTGAGCAGGTCCAGCAGCGCGCTGATGGGGCCGGGGAGGTCGTCGTCGAGCGGCTGGTCGGGGTGGAGGGTGTAGTGGGTGCGGCGGCCGGTGCGGGTGCGGGTGAGGTAGCCGCCGGCTTCCAGGTCGGTCGCGATGCGCTGCACGGCGCGTTCGGTGATGCCGATGTGGTCGGCGATGTCGCGGACACGGCTGTGCGGGTCGCGGGCGACGATGGCCAGGACGCGGGCGTGGTTGGTCAGGAACGTCCAGGGTTTGGCGCCGGACGGCTGCATGGGCGGCCCCGCAAGTCGATGGTCACCAGATTCACGGCTTGTGATTACCGAATCATAGTTCCTGTGATGCCTTCGGTGGTCATCGGATCGGCCGGGTAAGGGAACCGCATCATCTTCGCTGGAGTGCTGCTGGGCACTGAGCGTGGACTCCTCACCGGGTCGCTTCTCCTTGGAGGGGGCCCGTCACTGTGGTTCTGCGAGGGAGACTTCGACGGTCTGGCGGGTTCCCCAGCGGCCGACGTGGCGGCAGGTGCACATCGCGTACAGGTAGAGGGGCCGCAGGACCAGCAGCCGCCACAGGGCGATGAGCGGTGTGCAGGCGAACAGCGCCGCGCGCGCCCATGCGGGCTCGTCGCTGCGTCGGACGGTGAAGATGCGCAGGGCCGTCAGGTAGTTCATGACGATCGCGACCTGTACTCCCGCGGCCGCGATCGAGTCCAGGTGCGTCCGGTAGTAGGGGTCGAGCAGCAGCACGGCCGGGAGCAGTACCGCCAGGACCAGGTGCAGGTATTCGGTGATCGTCATCCAGAACACGGCGCCGGTGACGGGCATGTACCGCAGCCACCACAGGTGCCGGACGGTGGTGCCGCGCATCCAGCGCAGTTGCTGGTTGATGTAGTGGCCGAGGTGCTCGGGGACGAGGGTGAAGGCGATGGAGCTGGGCTGGTGGACGGTGTCGCCGGCCAGCAGCGCGTAGAAGGTGAGCATCGAGTCGTCGTTCATCTGCATCGGCCGGCCGGCGAACCGCTCGTGCTCGTACACGCCCGCGGCGCGGCGCACCACATCGGCCCGGTAGAAGGCGAGCGTTCCGGAGTTGATGGTGACTCGTTTCAGCACCGATTGGGCGCTGCGGACGCCGCGGGTGAACGGCAGGTACAGCACGCACGTCATGCGGGTCAGCAGGCTCGCGGTCCGGTTGAGGACGAGGACGTGCCCGCCGACCGACTGCACGCGCGGGTTCGCGAAGGGCTGCAGGCCCTCGCGGACGGCGTGGCGGTCCAGGACGGAGTCGCTGTCGAGGGTGATGAAGACGTCGGCGTCGTCGCCGGCCAGGGCGTGCATCTGCGCGAACCGCTTGCCGCGGTTGGGGGTGCGCTGCCAGGTGGTGTCGATGCCGAGCGCGGCCGCGGCGTCCTGGAAGTCGCGGCGCACGTCGTCGTAGGCGACGGGCTCGCCTGCGGCGTCGGTGGATCCGTCGTCGACGATGTGGACGCGGTCCACGCGCCGGCTCTGCTCCAGCACCGAGCGCAGGCAGGCGCGCAGTGCGGCCGGGTCCTCGTTGTAGACCGGCACCTGGACGGTCACCGTCAGGCCGTCGAGGGCCTTCTGCTGCTCTTCGGACGCCTGGAACGGCCGCTCCAGCCACGACACCGGGACCCACCACAGCGCCAGGAACGACACGCCCCAGGCCACGCACGTCGCTCCGAACGGGGTGCGGAAGGTGGTGACGACGGCGACCAGGTGGGTCAGGGTCCAGGCGGCGAACCCGGCCAGCGGCAGCGCCGCCAGCATGATGCGGGTCCGCGGCGGCGCGTACCGCGCGGCCGGCGCCCGGAACCCGGCGCTGGGCCGGGCCTTCGGGGTCGACTGGGCTTCAGTGCTCAAGCGGTCCTCGTCCACGCCGGAACCCGATCCTGACCAGGAGCGCGCCGAGCAGCACCAGGCCGAGGCCGGTCGCGGCGAGCCAGATGTGGCCCATCGCCAAGCCGGTGTAGGCGAGCGTCCCGCCGGTGGCGGCCGATCCGTAAGGCATGCAGAGACCTCCAGGACATGTTGATGACCACTGATATCCCCGCGCGTACCCGCACCCGCGCAGATGATCATCCGTGGTCTGCAAAAGGTTTCCCAGTGGTCGGTGGCGCGGCGCGGCAGCTCGACTCTCGCCTCTGGGGTTCCGCAGCGGCCCTGGAGAGCGATCCGGGCGGATCGGGCCTCGGCAAACCCTTTTTTACGTGCGTGTACCGCGATTGGCCGAAATGCGGGGGGAGAACGGTGCGTGGATGCCCAGAGCGGACCGGCGACGGTCGGCTCGCTTCACTCAGCCCCGGGCCGCACCGGGCGCCGGGGGTTCTGGAAGGAGGGCACGCGAGATGGGCCTGTTCCATCACCACCACCACAACGCCGAAGGCGGTACCGGGGGGAACTGCATGGGGTACGTCACCACGCGCGACGGCGAGGAGATCTTCTACAAGGACTGGGGGCAGGGCCGGCCGGTGGTCTTCATCCACGGGTGGCCGCTGAACGCCGACGCCTGGGAAGACCAGATGAAGTTCGTCGCCGAGAACGGCTACCGGGCGATCGCGCACGACCGCCGCGGCCACGGCCGCTCCAGCCAGCCGTTCAACGGCTACAACTTCGACACCTTCGCCGACGACCTCAACGACCTCATCAACCATCTCGACCTGCGCGACGTCACGCTGGTGGCGCACTCGATGGGCGGCGGGGAACTGGCCCGCTACATCGGCCGGCACGGCACCGGCCGGATCGCCCAGGCAGTGCTGCTGTCGGCGATCCCGCCGCTGATGCTCCAGGGCCCCGACAACCCCGAGGGTGTCCCCGAGCAAGTGTTCGAGGACATCAAGGCCGGCATCCTGCGCGAGCGGTCGCAGTACTGGAAGGACGCCTCCGAGGGGTTCTTCTCGGCCAACCGGCCCGGCAACAAGGTCACCCAAGGCAACAGGGACGCGTTCTGGTTCATGGCCATGCAGGAGAACATCCAGGCCGGGGTCAAGTGCGTTGACGCGTTCGCGCGCACCGACTTCCACGAGGACCTGCGCAAGTTCGACATCCCGACGCTGATCGTGCACGGCGACGACGACCAGATCGTCCCGATCGACGCCACCGGCCGCAAGTCCGCCGAGATCATCCCCAACGCCACCCTCAAGGTCTACGAGGGCGGCTCGCACGGGATCGCGCTGGTGCCGGGCGACAAGGAGAAGTTCAACAACGACCTACTGGACTTCCTCAAGCTCTGAGGACCGCGATCCCAGCACGTCGCCGATGACGGCCAGAGCCTCCCGGCCAATGGGCTCCGGCCGTCATCGGCGGCCGGCTGCTGCGATTGAGGCCGGGCTGAGGGCTTCCGGTACACCACTGGGCTAGGAGAGAACGAGGAGCGTATGGACGAGCAGGGCAACGGGCGGGCGGCGCCGTCGCGGGGCCTGACGACGACGGGCGCGGGCGCCGAGCTCGGCAGCGACGAGAACTCACTGAGCGTGGGGCGGGACGGGCCGCTGCTGCTGCACGACATCTATCTCGTGGAGAAGATGGCGCAGTTCAACCGCGAGCGGGTGCCCGAGCGGGTGGTGCACGCCAAGGGCGGCGGCGCCTACGGAGTGTTCGAGGTGACCGCCGACGTCAGCGAGTTCACCTGCGCGGACGTCTTCCAGCCGGGGCGCCGCACGCCGATGCTCGCCCGGTTCTCCAGCGTGGCGGGCGGCGGCCAGGGGCGGAAGCCCTTTTGCTAAGAGCGTGAACTAGTAGCAGCGGCTCGCCAGTTCCACCAGCTCCCGCGCGTTGGCCACCAGCTCCAGATAGCGGCCCTCGGTCCCCCGCCATGCCCGCGCCCGGAATCGTGCCCATGCCCCTGGCCCTCGCGGCCCGCCGGTCCTCCCCGGTGCCAGTACCGAGCGGCGGCACGTCAGCTACTGTTGGTAGTCGCTTGCTCTCCCATATCTAGGTACGGTGTCTTCACCGGAAGATCATTGCAGGTCGTCGGCCTGGTTGATCGACACACGTGCGTGTCACCCACGCGTCCCTGTGGCTGACGCACACGCCGACTCGTTTCCCGGAGGTGGGCGAGTCCGGCTGGTCCCGGGTAGGGAGTCCCAGGGGCCGAGCCAGGCTCTGACCGCGGTGATCTTCCGGCTTGTCCTGCGGCTGCTCACGTCCCCCGAGTGCACAGGTCCTGAGCCTCAGAGTGCCTGTCGGAGAACGCCTGCTCTTGTTGGCGGACGCGCTCAGCGGCGTTCCGCGCGAAATCTTTGATGCGCCCCGTGTTCGGTGGGGTCGGCTTACTGGAATCCTCAAGTCTTTGGTCATGAGGAGAGAGCGCTCGCACCGACCCGCCATCGCGCTCGGTGCACGTTCGGCGGATCGCCGACACCGTCGGTGTGGCGCGCGCGACTATATTCCGGTACCTGGATTCCGGCGGCCCGGCCCCGCCCGACCCCCCAAGAGAGGACCCGTATGACTGACGATCTGCCGATGGTGTTAGCGGGTCAGTGCGGTGGCGAGCCCGGTCCCGGCCATGTCCTGGACGCCGAGGCGGGGTTCGAGGAGGCTAACGCTGTGGTCGGCGGGCATGGGCGCGAGATCGCGGACGTTGGGCAGCTCGCCGACCTGGCAGCCGCGTTGCCCCGCGACATGAGCGTCACTTTGGACGAGGTAGTCCGCGGTGTCGGCCCCGGCCCCTACGGCGTGACGACGCTGGTCGCGAGGGTAACCGCGATGCCCGAGCGCCATTTTGGACCGTAAGGAGAGTGCTCCGGCGGCCGGACGGGCCGGGTCCCGGGCCTGGAACTACAGGTGGTGCTCGCCCCGGCCGGGCATCCCGAAGGCCAGGTCGCCCCGCGCGAGCAGTTGCGGCCGGTCGAGATCGGTGACCGCGCCGACGACGCACTGGAGGATGGCCAGACCGCCGAATGGCTGACGCTGATCGCCGCACAGCTGACGACGATCGCCCGGCAACTGACCCAGGACACTGCCCCGCCCCGCCCGATGGGAGAGGACCTGGCGCTGGAAGCCGCCCGGCTGGGCCGCAAGCCGCCCGGCTGACCGCGCTGGCCCGCCGCGTCACCGCCGCACAACAAACCGCAGAACCGCACACCCCCTACGGGACCGACGGGATCGACCTATGAATCCCGGGTCGACCCCGAGCAGGCAGGCCCAGCCTCTTGGCGGGAAGAGCCCGGGTCTTCGCATGGGCGTCCGAGCCTCAGGCGCCGACCGAGGCGGGTAGTCGTGCGGTGCGGGCGAAGAAGTCGTTGATGCTGTTGATGACGGCAGCGAATTCGTCGAAGTCGGTCGGTTTGGTGATGTAGGCGTTGGCGTGCAGTTCGTAGGTGCCGCGGATGTCGTCGGGCGCGGTTGAGGTGGAGAAGATCACCACGGGGATCGCCGTCAGCGCCGGGGTGCTGCGGATGTCGGCCAGGACGGCTCGGCCGTCGTATTTGGGCAGGTTGAGGTCCAGCACGATGATGTCGGGCGGGGCGGCGTCGGTGTAGGGTGCGCGGCGGTGCACGAAGTTCAGTGCCTCCTCGCCGTCGTCGACCATGGTGAGGCGGTGGTGGGGGGCGTGCTGGGCGAAGGACTCCTGGATCAGCATCTGATCCCCGGGGTCATCCTCGACCGCCAGTACCCGCAGCGACCGCTGCGGCTCATCGGCAGGCACCTTGCCGGTGATCACGACATCGTCCATGGCGGTCCTCAAATCTGGGGCCGGTCTTGCCTGCCGACATACGCGGCGATGGGCTGCGGCAACCAACGCCGAAGCTACCCTGCCGCAGGCCACAGACCCGCACAACCCCCGCACGGCGCAGCCCGCACTCCTGCGGTGGGACAGTACTTCCCCGGCGACCGCGGCAGTTCGTCGCCCCGCTCGTGAGTGAGCCGGTGAGGCTGGCGATGTCCATGGCGCGGAGACGGCGCTGAACTCGCGGCGACGAACCACCGCGAACCAGTAAGACCGGACGCGCCCACACGGGGAGATTCCGGGTTTCGGCGCTGGTCTGGGCAGGCTCACCGCGCGGGGTTATCGCCTGGGCGTGGGCGAAACGATCAACCCGGCCGACGGTGAGGTCGCAGCGGTGGAGATCGCCGCGCAGATCGTGGAGAACCTGCGCGCCGGCGGCCACTACCAGCTGCGCTACGACGACGACCAGCAGCGGCGGGTGCTGCGGCACGCCGGCGCGGATCCAGTCGCGTGCCGGACCACATCGGGCACCGGCATACCGTCACGACGACCTTTGCAGTCGTGCCCCGAGCGCCCGCTGGCGATATTCACCCTTCGTAGAACTCGGAGACGCCCTGGATGACACCGTCGCGGGTAAGGACCTCGATGTCACCGGACCGGCTCGCTCCGGCCCGAAAGATGCATATCGCGTCGAAGACGTGCCCCTGATTGCCGGCGGCGTACAGCCTCACCCAGTCGTGCATTGACAATCGGCGGTCGTCGCTGGGGTCGGCCATCCCGGTCGAAGCGAGGGTGACCGGGACGGCGATGTTCTCGATGAACCCTGGCTTGCCGTATGCGCCGACGAACTCCGGACCACCGATCACCCCGTCGCCGTCGGAATCGGCGTGCTCGATCAGCCAGGCCCACACCATTCGGGCGAGGCGCTCCAGCCGGTCCCGCTCCGGCGATCGGTCCCCAATTCCGAAACGGGCGCACCACAACCCGACGGTGTCGTGGAGGAGGGACGCCTCGGTGATCTGAATGTGCGGCGCCGCAGTCCGAACGTACAGCCTGCTCAGCTTCTGCCGCTGCCCTTCGGCGGTCATCACCTGCCCCCGGTCGAAGTGAGTGTCACTGCGAGCCTCAGCGCCTACCGGCATCTTCTACATCCAGCATCTTCTCACATTTAGCGACCATATTGACACTCAGAGTGATGGTCGTTTTCCTGGCCGTTAAGTGAGCTCTTCCTGGCCGGCGGCGGCCCAGTCCTGTCGGTCTCGGCGGGGTATCGGCTCCAGGCCCGCGCTGTCCATGCACGCACGAACCCGCGGCCCACCACAGGGACCGGGGAGGTCTGGTGGATCCACGGTGTCCGCCGACCGCAGAAACATGGCCGCCGAGGCGCACGCCCTGATCGCGGTGCGCAGCGTTTTGACCAGCACCCGGGTCTGGCGGGACAGCTCGCCGACCGTCATCGGCCGCGTCCGGCTCGTACTCATGATCGGGTTCCTTCCCGGTGGCTTCAGCTGGCGCAGTAGGACAGCTTGGTGACGTCGCGGGTGTAGGCCTGGGCCGCGAGCCTTAGGCCCTCGGCCATGGTCAGGTAAGGGCACCATAGGCTGGCCATCTGCTGCACCGTCATCTCGTTGGCGAGCGCGTACACGGCGGTGGCGATGACGTCACCGGCGCCGTCGGCCAGGACGTGCGCCCCAAGGAGGCGGCCGGTGGAGGTGTCGGCGACGAGTTTGATCAGGCCGCGGGTGTCGCGGTTGACCAGCGCACGGGGCACGTATTCCAGCGGCAGGACCCGGCAGTCGCAGGTGTAGCCCTGGGCGGCGGCTTGGGCGTCGGTCATGCCGGCGGAGGCGATGGCCGGGTTGGTGAAGGTGACCCTGGGCAGGTGGTGGTAGTCCACCGTGCGCCCGGCTCGGCCGGTGATGCCTTCGAAGGCGTTGTCGGCGATCAGCGCGCCGTGAGTGGAGGCTACGTAGACGAACTGGGGGTGCCCGGTACGTCCCCGGCCGCCCAGATCCGCGGGTTCGCCGTACGCAGTTGCTCGTCGACCACGACTTCGCCCCGCTCGCCCGTGGTGACCCCGACCGCGCCAAGGTCCAGGCCGTCGGTGACCGGACGGCGGCCGGCGGCCACCAGCAGATGCGCGGCGCGCAGCTCCAGCACTTGACCGTCTCCGGTGCGGGCGGTGGCCACGATCTCGCCGGAGTCCCGGCGCACGGCGGTCAGACGGGTGTGAGTGTGGACGGTGATGCCCTCGCCGGCGAACACGCCCTGAAGGGCGGCGGAGATCTCGGGTTCCTCACCGGAGGCCAGGCGGCTGCGCGCGATCACGGTGACCTTGGCGCCCAGACGGGCGAACAGCTGGGCCTGCTCTAGCCCGACATACCCGCCGCCCAGTACCAGCAGGCTCGCCAGCAGGACGTCCAGGTCCATCGCAGTGGTGGAGGTGAGGTAGCCAGCCTCGGCAAGCCCGTCGACGGGCGGCGCCCACGGCACCGAGCCGGTCGCGATTAGATAGTGCGCGGCCTCGATCCGGCGGCTGCCGCCGCCGTCGGCCGGCGCGACCTCCAGGGCGGGGTCGTCCGGGCTGCCGGTGAAGCGGGCGGTGCCCCCAAGGATGTCCCAGCCGTACTCGGCGGCCAGTTCGGTGTACTTCTCAGCCCGCATCTGCTGAACCAGCCTGTCCTTGCCCGCGATCAGCGCGTCGAAGTCCACCGGACCGGCCTCCGTGCGGATGCCGGGGAAACGCCGTCCCTCCAGTGCGCTGCGGCGGGCCTCGGCGGCGGCCAGCAGCGCCTTGGACGGCACGCAGCCGGTGTTCACGCACGTCCCCCCGGTGGTGGCGCGTTCGATCATCACCACCGAGCGGTCCTCGCGTCGTGCGGCGATCGCCGCGGCGAACGCCCCGCCGCCCGAGCCGATGACCGCCAGGTCGTATCCGCTGCCCGCTGCGTTCACCGCAGCACCTCCTCGCATCAGGAACCGCACCCTCCCGCGATCTATGCGCTTAACCGAATAGCTCACTGCTCCCAGCATTATGCGCATAGGCGAATAGTTCTCGTCGTGGAGGCCGCATGCCCGACCACCCCCCTGCCCCCGCATCGCCCGCCCGTGATGCGACCGAGGTGCCGTGCGCCCACCTGGACACGGTGGCGAGGTTCTTTCGCGCCTTGGCCGACCCCACCCGGCTGAAGCTGCTGGAGTACATCCTCGGCGGCGAGCGCACCTCCGCCGACTGCGTCGCGCACGCCGGCATCTCGCAGCCGCGGGTGTCGGTACACCTGTCCTGCCTGGTCGACTGCGGCTACGTCACCGCCCGCCGCGACGGCAGGAGAGCGCGCTACTCCGTCGGCGATCCGCGCGCGGCCGACCTGATCGCTCTGGCCCGCTCCCTGGCCGCCGACAACGCCTCCCCTCTGGCCTGCTGCACCCACATCCCCCACAGCCAGGACTGAACCACGGCGAACCAGCTCGACAACCCAGCGTTGTCGATTTGATATCGACAATCTAAGGTTGTCGCGTGGGCGAGATGAACCTCCCGAATCTTGTGGCGGCCGCGCAGCAGCGGGCCGACGGCGATGACCCGCTGGAGTTGCTGGCGGCCGCCGTCGCCGTCGCCGCCGAGGCCGGCACCGCGGCCGACGCGCTGATCGAGCACTACGTGGGGGCGGCCCGGGCGGCGGGCGTGTCCTGGACGCTGATCGGGGAACGGCTCGGCGTCTCCAAGCAGGCCGCACGGCAGAAGTTCGCCAACCGGCTCCAGGTCGACGACCAGATCGCCGACGCCGCCGAGAACCTGGCCATTGTCCCGAGGCTGCAGGCCTGCCTCCAGGTCGCCCACACCGCAGCGGACGCCGATGACAGCGCGGCCGGCACCCACCACCTGCTGCTCGGCCTACTACACGGCGGGGTGTCGGCCGGCGTCCTGGACCGGCTCGGCGTCACCCGCGGCACGGTCCGCGAGGCGGCCGCCCGCCTGCTCGAACCCGCGATGATCACCACAGGAGACGGGACCGAACGCCGGGTCGTCGGCGACGGCGAAGCCGAACAGGCCATCGCCGCAGCACGCCGATTGGCCGCCCGCCGCGGCCACACCCAGCTCCGCTGCGAGCACCTGCTGTTCAGCCTGGCCACCGACCCCGGATCGGCCGCCCGCCGCGTCCTAGACGACCTCGGCACCGACATTTCCCAGCTCACGAGAGACCTCCAGGAATGGGTGGCGCCCGTCCAGCGCCGACACCGCCGCATCGGCAAGAGCAAGAGCACGGGCCGGGCCTGCTCCTTCTGCGGCTGCACCGACCTCGGCCCCCTGGTCGCGGGACCCGGCGTATGGATCTGCGGCAACTGCGCCCAGACCGCCATCGACATCCTGCGCGCCGAACTCCGCGGAGCACGCACCGGCTGACCGGAGGCACCCGCGCGCCCCGGTGCTCGCGAAGCCACGCTGCGGGAGTGACGGGCCTGCGGTCGGGCTGGACGTCGACCCGACAGCGGGTCTCGGCATCGATCAGTACAGGTGGGTACCCGGTTTGCTCCCCTCGTCCGCCATCGTCGATAACCAGGCCGGACAGGTCCGAGAACACCACACCGATAAGACCGCCGCCCTTGATCACCCCCTAGCGTGACAGGATGACACCCTCCGTTACCGCCGAAAGAGCGAGAGAGCCACTGACTAACTGGACGCTCCCGGCGACCGGATGTGCTGGGGGGCGTTGGTGAGGGTGGCGAAGACGACGGTGTTGTCGGTGTAGTGGCGAGTGCGGGTGTCAAAGTCGCCGCCGCAGGTGATCAGCCGCAGCGACGGGGTGTCGGTGTCGCTGTAGACGGTGCTGGTGGGGAAGGCGGTCTTGCTGTAGCGCTTGACGGTGTCAACCCGGTAGATCGCGGTTCGGTGGTCGGTGCGGGTGACGGCGACGGTGTCGCCAGGGCGCAGGGCGCCGAGGCGGTAGAACACAGAGGGGCCGTCGCGGGCCGAGTCGAGGTGGCCTTCGATGACGGCGGTTCCCGGCTGGCCGGGCGCGGCCGAGCCGCTGTACCAGGCGGCCTTGTCGTAGTCGGGGCCCGGCGAGGGCACCTGGAGTGTTCCGTCGTCGTTCAGCCCCAGGGAGATGAGCGGGGCCGCAACCTTGATGGCGGGGATGTCGATCCAGGTCGGCGTTGCGTAGGGCATCGGTTCCAGAGACGGGCCGGCGAGTCCGGCGTGGGCGGAGGGGGCTGTGTTCGACACGGTCGCTGCGGGGCGAGGTGGTTGAGGTGGGTGCTGCTGGTCAGCGAGAGCGACAGCGATCGCATACGCTCCCGCGGCTGCTAGCACCGCGGTGGCCGCCGGGACCACCCGGTCCCGGCGGCCACCGGCGGCCGGCACGGCGCACCGCCTCCGGAACCGTGCCGTGCGCAGTACCGACGACATTGCCGAATCCAGTGCCGGACTCAGTGCGGTGTGCAGCCGCGTGATGGTCCTACTCGGCCGCATTCTGCCTGGCGGGAAGGATGCGCCTGCGGTGGTGGAACATCAGCGCTCCGGCGGCGGCGGCCAGCAGGCCGGCACCCAGCCCCAGCAAGCCGGTGTGCTGCAGGCCGGCGGTGGCCCCTCCCCCGGTGGCGGCGCCGCCCGAGGGCGTGGCCTTGCCCGACCCGCTGTTGTGCGGCAGCGCGACGTAGGGGAAGGCTTGGCCGAAGGCGACGTCGTTGGTGTTGACGCGGTCGCCCTTGGCCAGCGCCGGAACGAGCTTGCCGGTCTGCGCGGCGCCCTCGAGGGCTTGGAGTTCGATGTCGACGACATCGTCGGTGAGGCGGCGTCCGTTGGGGAAGCCCTGCAGGTCGCCGGCGAGCACACCGAGCCGGTTCGGTCGGGCGGTGACCGGTACCCCCATGTTCAGCCGCAGCTCCTCGGCCGGGGTGAACTTGGCGGCGTTGGCGTCCTTGTTCAGCAGCTGGGAGTTCAGGTCGGCTTTGATCGGCCCGCCGGCCTTCTTGGCGATGCCGGTCAGGAAGATCTCCTGCAGGTCTTTTCGGGGCGTGGCCGGCGCCGGGATCTTGTAGATCTTCTGGATCAGCTGCGGCACCTCGGGGTTGAGGACCCGGTTCACCAGCGGGGCGACGGTGTGGTCCTGGGAGGGGTCCAGCCGGTTGAAGGCGTCCTTGAGGCCGGCCGGCGAGACCACCTCGTTGACCAGCGGGTTCCCCAGCCGCGACACCTGGTGGTACTGCCCGGCCGGGGCCTTGTCGAGCTCGGCGTCGGGTCCTTGCCGGTCGGTGGTGGACCAGACGCCGATGGCGGGATTGCGCCGGGGGTTGCCCTTGAACGCCAGTGCCGTTTTGGGGACCTGCAGGGCGATGGTGTTGACGTTGTAGCCCTTGAGGGTGTCGGTGCCGGTCTCGCTCAGGTTCCCGCCGTACAGCAGGTCGAAGACCCGCAGGTCCAGGAAGAAGGAGTCGTCGGCCTGCCCGACGTAGGTCTTGCCGCCGCCGGGCACGGTGTTGATGGCCTGCTGGCGCAGCGCGGCGTAGTTGGGCATCGACGCCTTGCCCACGAACGACGGCGCCGCGATCGCGTCCTTGATCAGGGTCCGGGTGCCGGCCTTGGTGACCTCCGTCAGCGAGTAGTGCTGGCGGAACAGCAGCGTCGCGTCCCGCAGCGAGGTGACGGGCCCGTTGTTGTACAGGAAGGTGTTGTTGCCGCGGCGGTCTTCGTTGCGGAACGTCCACCGGTAGGTGATGTCGGCGTACCCGTCGCCGTCGTTGTCGATTTTGATGTTGTAGTGCGCCTTGGTCGCGAAGGGGTAGAAGTTCGGGCCGCCGTTGGGCTCCTCGAACGGGATCCAGTTCGCGGTGAGCGTCACCGTGTCCGGGCGGTCGGGGCTGGTGAAGGCGTACACGTCGGTGTTGTCAGCCTGCGGGTCACCGGCGATCAGCGGCGCCTCCCGGTGACTGGAGGCCGTGCTGGTACCCGGCCCCAGCGTCGCCAGCATGCAGGCCGCACCGAGCGTTCCCGCCGCGGCGGCCGCGGCGAGCGGGCGCTTGGACCGCGCACGCTCCCGAATATGACGCATTGCACCCGTCCCTTTCGATCACAGATGGTGAGGACGGAGACAGACCCTCCGCCTCAATGTTGATCAAGCGGGGCGGTCGTACCCCCCGCCGATGCCGGCACGCGGTGGCGGCGAAAGCCTGACGCTCGTTGATCAATCTTTGACCGAGTCGGAGGGGCCATGTGTGTAATCCAGGGGTCTGCAGGCGCTTCCCACGCCCTGCCCCGCCTACCCGGGAAAGGGGGGCGTCTGCCCGCGCCAGAGGAATCGAAGATCAGGCCGCCCTTGCGGCCGACCAGTGAACACCCGATGAGGCCAGTTCTCGGCCCTGCCCACCCGAAAGAGCCGGCCGCGGGTGAGCCCGGTGAGCAGGGCGGCGAGAAGAAGGGCCTGTTCGGGCGGCTGAAGGACACCGTCGGCGGCGCCCTGAAGAAGGGCGGCGGCGGCAAGAAGGTGAAGGTCACCAACATCATCGAGCACACCGACATCGGTGCGCCGCGCCGCCTCGTCTACGACCAGTTCACGCA
>NZ_JBEPCJ010000096.1:0-42283 GCF_040299565.1 Spirillospora sp. NPDC000708 | reverse complement strand
GCCACCCTCCCGCCACCTCCGGCCCGCCCCCCACCCCCGCGGCCCCCACCTCCCCGCCCAGCCGGCCCCCCCCTTGCCCGGGGCCCCCGCGGCCGGCGCGGCCCCCCCCCCCCGGCCCTGTCGGGAGGAACCGGCGCCACGCTCATTGACCTCGATCAGGACGGGCGGCCGGCGAGAGAGCGGGTCGAGACCCGCGCCCGCCGCATAGAAAAAGCCTTCATCACCCTGAAATCCGAAAGCCCCTGAAGCCCTCGGGCCTCGCACAGGCGGCGGGTGGATTCGGGAGATTTGGGGCGGGGCGGTCAGTAGCATGGGCGGCCATGCGGAGGCGGGTGATCGCCCTGGCGGCGGTTCCATGGTTGGTGGCGGGATGCGGCGCGGCGAATTCGGCGGTGCACGGGTACCACCGGTACAGCGATCCCAGCGTGGCGATGGAGCCGACGATCCGCGCGGGGCAGACCTTCGACGCGCGTCCGGTGGACCACGGCGACTACAAGTCGAAGCGGGGCGATGTCGTCGTCTTCTCCATGCCGTCCTGGCTCGGGGGACGTGACGCGCCGCAGGTCAAGCGGGTGGTGGCGATTCCGGGCGACCGGATCGCATGCTGCTCGCGCGATGGCCGGGTCATGCTCAACGGCGCCGCGCTGGACGAGCCGTACCTGGCGGCGGGCACGAGGGAATCGACGTTCGGGCCGGTCTCCGTGCCGGCGGGGCGGCTCTGGCTGATGGGGGACAACCGGGGGTCTTCGGCGGACTCGCGGTACCACCTCGGCGACGGCGGCCAGGGCACCGTGCCCGTGTCGGCCGTTGTCGGCGTGGCCGTTCTCAAGTAGGCCGCCGAGGTTTCGCGCAGGCGAGAAGCGATGGCGGCCGCACCGGGCCGGGTGTGATCATCCGGGCATGACCCCGAACATGATCGACGCGGCGGCGGCGGGCACCTGGCGGCTCGGCGACCTGGTGGTGAACCGGCTCGGCTTCGGCGCGATGCGGCTGCCGCAGACCGGCACGGCGCTCGTCCCGGACGCCGTGCCGCGCGACCGCGGGCAGGCGGTCGCGGTGCTGCGGCGGGCGGTCGAGCTCGGCGTGGACCACCTCGACACGGCCGCCTTCTACTTCTCGGCGCTGCGGTCGGCGAACGAGCTGATCAACAGCGCGCTGGCGCCCTATCCGGACGGTCTCGTGATCGCGACCAAGGTGGGGCCGACGCGGGACGCGTCCGGACGGTGGGCGCCGCACGCGATGACGGCGGACGCGCTGCGCGGCCAGGTCGAGGAGAACCTCCGCCAGCTCGGCCGCGACCACCTGGACCTCGTCAACCTGCGCGTCAACGACGACCACGACCGGTTCGCCGAGCGGTTCGGCGCGCTCGCCGAGCTGCGCCGGGCCGGGCTGATCCGGCATCTCGGGCTGTCGAACGTCCGGCCGCACCACCTGGCGGAGGCGCAGGCCATCGCGCCGGTCGTCTGCGTCCAGAACCCGTACGGCGTCGGCGCCTTCCCCGAGCAGGAGGAGATGCTGCGGCTGTGCGGCGAGCAGGGCATCGCGTTCGTCCCCTTCTATTCGCTGGCGGGCACCCGCCGCCTGGAGGGGCTGTCCGGCGACGACGACCCGGCGATCAAGGCCGTCGCGCGCGCACACGGGGCGTCCGCCGCGCAGATCCGCCTGGCCTGGACGCTGCACCAGGGTCCGCACGTCCTGGCGATCCCCGGCACCGGCGACCTCGGCCACCTGGAGCAGAACGTCGCCGCCGGTGCCCTCAGCCTGAGCGATGACGACCTCACCGCCCTGGCGCCGCACCCGGGCCCGCGCTGAGTCGCGGCGTCAGGCGGCTATGACGGCGGTGGTGGTGCGGCCGCCGTCGACGTCCAGGGTGATGCCGTGGACGAAGGCGGACTCCTCGGCGGCGAGGTAGACGGCGGCGTGGGCGATGGCCCGGGGGTCGCCCAGGGTGCCGGCGGGGGTGCCGTTCATCATGACCTCGCCCGGGCTCGGCTCGCCGGGCGACGGTTCGAGGATGACGCCCGGGGAGATCGCGTTCACGCGGACGCCCCGGGGACCGAACTCGGCGGCCCAGGCGCGGGTCAGCGTCTCCATCGCGCCCTTGGTGGAGCTGTAGAGCGCGCCGACGGGGACGCCCAGGCGCGCGATCCACGAGCCGAGGTTGATGATCGCGCCGCCGCCGGCTTCGGCCATGGCGGGGGCGATCACCGCGGTCAGGAAGAACGGGGCCTTCACGTTGACGGCGTAGACCCGGTCGAAGGTCTCCTCGTCGGTGTCCGCCGTGCCGTCGCCGGGGTAGATGCCGGCGTTGTTCACCAGGATGTCGAGGCCGCCGCCAAGGACGGCCGTCGCGTCGCGGGCCAGGGCGCGCGACGCCTCGGCGGTGCCGTCCAGGTCCGCCTGGACGAAGTCGGCGCGGCCGCCGCGCGCGCGGATGCCGTCCACGACGTCCTTGCCGCGGTCGGCGCTGCGGCCGGACACGACCACGTGCGCGCCTTCGGCGGCGAACGCCTCGGCGATGGCCCGGCCGATGTTGCTCGTCGATCCGGTCACCAGCGCCCGCCTGCCTTGCAGACGTCCGTTCATCATGTGCTCCCTCGACGGTTGGCGTGCCGCGGTGCTCCCGCGGTTCAGCCACTGTGCAAGGGAAAAAATGGACCCGCAAGTCCAAAAATCAGGCGGGGCCCGCCAGCCGCCGCAGGTCGTCGATCGCCTGGTCGAGGGCGGCGCGGAGGTGGGACGACCGGCCGGTGGGCTGGAGGATCGCGACGCCGCCCTGGATGCCCGCCAGCAGCGCGGCCGCCCGCCGGTCGGCGTCGACGCCGGCGGGCAGGTGGCCCGCGGCCTGCAGGGCGCGGACGCCGGCGGCGAGGCTCGCCTGCCACTGGTCCATGAGCTCCACCACGATGGCGCGGGCTCCGGGGGTGGCGCGGCCGACCTGCAGGAACAGCGAGCCGAGCGGGCACTGATCGCCCTGCTCCTCGTAGCGCTCGACGACGACGTCCCGCCACCGGCGCCACGCGTCCCACGAGTCCAGGCGTCCGAGGTAGGGCTGCTGGTCATCGAGGACCTGGTCGGCTTCGTACTGCGCGATCGCGAGGAGCAGCTCGTCCTTGCCCGCGGGGAAGTAGTGGAACAGCTGGCTCTTGCTGGCGCGGGTGCGCGCCATGATGTCCTCGAGGGTGGCGAACGCCACGCCCCGCTCCCGCACCACCTGGGCCGCGCCCTCGACGATGCGGTCCCGGGTGGCCCGTCCCTTGGCCGTCAGCTTCGTGGCCACGCGCGCCTCCCTGAAGTGGACCAGAAGGTCCAACCTAACGCGGAAGGCCGGACGGGGACGCGCCCCGTCCGGCCTTCGCGCCGGGGTCAGCCGGTGCGGCGGGTCTGCTCGGGGACGTTGAAGCCGTTGACGCGGACGTCGGGCTTGCCGGACGTGGCGGAGTAGCGGGCGGTGATCGTCTGCTGCTCGCCCGGCCAGAGCGTGACGTCGTTGTCGCTCCAGCGGATCGGCAGCACCTGCTTGCCGCCGGCGAACAGGTCGGCCCGGGTGAACAGGGCCGGGGCGCCGCCGCGGCCGACGTTGCGGACGGTCACGCTCGTCACCATCTCGCCGCCCTCGCGGCGGGTGGTGGCCTGGACCTTGACGTCGGCGGGCTTGAGGGAGCGCAGGCCGGTCAGGTCGGCGTAGCCGTCCTTCTGGAAGACCGCGAACCCGTTGGACGGGGTGTACTTGCCGGGCGCGTGGGTCTTCGGCCAGTCGACCTGGTCGGCCTTGGTGGACAGCCAGTACACGTTGCGGCTGACGACCTTGGAGCCGCGGGTGAGGGTGAGCTTCTCGAAGTAGGTCTTGGAGATCCCGGCCGGGACCTTCGGGCGCAGGACGGTCCGGACGTCCTGGCTGCCCAGCGCGCCGACGGGGGCGCTGGCGGTGGCGCGGACCTTGCCGTCGAGGTCGATGATCTGGGCGGTGGCGCGCAGGCCGTCCTGGCGGGCGCCGGTGAGGTTGGCGACCTTGATGGAGCCGTCGTCGTAGGAGTACATGACGTGCACCGGCTCGTTGGCCTTCTTCGCGCCGAAGTAGACGCCCGGCTGGTCGAAGTCGGAGCCGTACATGCTCCACTGGAGCGACGGCCACGCCTTGTTCAGCATCCAGTAGATGATCCCGGTGCTGGGGTTGGCCTTGTCGGTGGAGTTGCCGATGTACGACTCGAACTGCGCGCGCGTGACCTCGTACTGGCCGAGCTGGACGGTCTTCTGGTACGAGCCGGCGTCCTTCCAGGGGCCGTACCGGTGCCACAGCGGGGTGTTGTAGACGCCCATCCGGGACAGGCGCGTGTAGTCGGAGTAGAAGAACGTGTGGTACATGTCCTGGCCGGCGGTCTGGCCCTGCGCGGTCGCCGGGTCCCAGATCTTCTTCTGCTCGGCGGCGCTGAGGAAGCGGTTCAGCGAGTCCTGGGTCGGGATGGTGTTCCCGGTGCTGACCTCGGTGTCGAAGCCCCAGGCGCTGCCGGTCATGCTGAGCGTCGGGTCGTTGGTGTTGACGGTCTCGCGCTTGTTGTTCCACAGGGCGTTCGGCGGGAAGTAGTTGTAGCCGCCCTCCTTGGTGCCGGCGGGCCCGAGCTTCGGCGACGACTTGTACTCGGCCGCGGCGACCTGCGGGAGCCGGAAGTCGGCCCGCTCGAACGCCTTGAGGAAGAGGGCCTCCTTCTCCGCGTCGGGCGCGTCGTCGCTGCCCTGGAAGAAGGTGAAGACGCTCGGGTGGTCGCGGAGCCGCTCCGCCATCCTGCCCGCCTGGTTGGACGCGTTGGCCTTGACGTCGTCCGACCAGGTCGACGACTTGCCCTCCCACAGCGCGCAGCACTGCCAGCCCGGCATGGCGAGGACGCCGGCGCGGTCGAGCTGGGCGAACATGTCGTCCGGCGGGAAGTTGCCCTCGAACCGGACGGCGTTCAGGCCCATGTTCCTGATGTAGGAGATCTGGTTCGAGACGTTGGACGGGGAGTAGCGCAGGAACAGGTCCGGCGACCATCCGGCGCCGCGGATGACCAGCGGCTTGCCGTTGACGATGAACTGCCGGTAGCCGTCCTTGCCGTGGGTCTTGCCGGGGACGGGCTTGGTGAGCCGCGACGTCACCGTCCGGATGCCGAAGTCCTCGGCGGCGGTGCTGGAGACGGTCCCGCCCACGGACGCGTCGAGCGCGAGGTGGTACATCGGCTGGTCGCCCATCTGGTACGGCCACCAGACCGCCGGGTTCTTCAGGTGCAGGCCGGGGCAGTCCGCCTTGGTGATCGCGACGGTGCGGGTCGTGTGCGCGGGCACCGTGACGCTGGCCTTGCAGGCGATGCGGGTCGAGCCGTGGGTGATCGTCCCGGACACGGTCACCCGCTGCGGCGTGCCGGTGTTGTTGCGCACGTCGGCCTTGACGGTCAGGTCGGCGGTGGACAGGTCGGGGGCGTCGTCCTGGAGGACGTGCGCGTTGCGGACCGAGACCGGGCCCTCCTGGACGATCTGCGGCGCGTACTGGAGCCCGGTGTTCTGGTCGGGCGCCATCGGGTTCCAGTCGACCTGGTTCTGGGTCAGGTACCGCATGGGGGTGTCGAACTTGGTGATGTCCTCGTCGTTGCGGGAGACGTCGAGCGCGATGGCGTTCGCGCCGTCCCGGACGTACGGGGTGATGTCGTACTCCAGCCGCGCGTAGGAGCCCTGGAGCTGCGCGCCGGCGGCGATCTTCTTGCCGTTGATCCAGAGGTCGGCCTTCCCGGAGACGCCGTTCATCACCAGGAGGGTGCGGCCGTCCTTGCGGGGGTGGACGGTGAGCTGCTCCCGGTACCACCAGTTCGCGTCGAACTGCTTCGTCGGGACCTTCTTCATGTTGTCGTTGTCGAAGATGTTCGGGTAGCGGCCGTTCTCCAGCAGGCCCGCCATCAGCGTCTCCGGGCGGGACAGCGGCAGCCATCCCTTCGTCGAGTAGTCCGGTCTGGAGATCTCGGCGCCGGTGTCGCGGGTGTCGGCGGACGACCGGATCGCCCAGCCGGAGGTCAGCTCCGTCGTCCCGGACGCCCGGATCGCCTGCGCGGCGGTCCGGTGCCCGGTGAAGGCGTGGCCCGGCATCGCGTGGGCAGGCATCGCGTGGGCCGGTACCGCGGGGGCCAGCGTCCCGGCGAGGGCGAGGGCGGCGCACAGCGCCGTGGTTCGTGTCCTGGACCCGCTCATGTGTCCGTCACTCCTTAGTGCGGCGGGGGCCGGGCGCTTCCCGGCGGCCGATGCACTCATGCTCGGTCCGGGGGCACCCGCGGGGCCGTAGGGCCAGGACGTCAATGGGGGTAGTGCTAGGCCCACTTCGCGGTGAGGGCGGTGGCGTCCAGGAGCCGCCTGGTCTCGGGGTGGCGGGCGTCGCCGAGGTCGTGGGCGGGCAGGTCCTCGGCGATCCGTCCGGCGTGCAGGACGACGATCCGGTCCGCGACGCGGCGGGCGACGCGCAGGTCATGGGTGACCAGGGCGATCGTGATGCCGTGGTCGCGGCGCAGGCGGCCCAGCAGTCGCAGGACGCGCTCCTCGGTGAGGACGTCGAGGCCGCTGGTGGGCTCGTCGGCGAGCAGCACGTCCGGCCGCTGCGCGAGCGCCCGCGCGATCGCGACGCGCTGGCATTCGCCGCCCGACAGGGTGGCGGGGCGCCGCGCCGCCATGGCGGGGTCGAGGCCGACGTAGCGCAGCAGGTCGTCGTCGTAGGGGCCGGCCTGCGCGATCGCCTGCCGGACGGTGTGCCGGGGGTCGAAGGAGGCGAGCGGGTCCTGGAAGACCAGGCCGGTCCGGCGGCGGACGGCGCGCCGTTCCCGGTCGCGCAGCGCCCAGACGTCCCGGCCGCCGCGCAGGACGGTGCCGGCGTCGGGGCGGTCGAGGGCGGCGAGGGCGCCGACGAGCGTCGACTTGCCGGAGCCGCTGCGCCCGACGATCGCGACGGCCTCGCCGGGACGGACGGCCAGGTCGGCGCCGTCCAGCGCGACG
This sequence comes from Spirillospora sp. NPDC000708, assembly GCF_040299565.1. Lineage (NCBI taxonomy): Bacteria > Bacillati > Actinomycetota > Actinomycetes > Streptosporangiales > Thermomonosporaceae > Spirillospora > Spirillospora sp. NPDC000708. The sequence continues at coordinate 35,278 of NZ_JBEPCJ010000096.1, read as the reverse complement.
GTGACGCGGCGCCGGGACCGCAGGACGCGCCGCAGTCCCCGGACGGAGACGGCCTCGCCCTCGCCCGCCGCCGGGGGAACGCCGGCCGGAGGGTGAACGCCGGCCGGAGGGGGCGCGGCGGTGGCGGCGGCGACCAGGTCCCGCGCGAGGTCGCTCCGCGGGTCGCCGAGGATCCGCGGGGCGGGCCCGTGCTCGACGACGCGGCCGTCGCGCATGACGGCGATGTCGTCGGCCCAGCGCGCGGCGGCGGCCAGGTCGTGGGTGATGAGCAGGACGGCGCGGTCGCGGGCCTGCGCGCGGACGAGGTCGAGCACGGTCGCCTGGGTGACCGGGTCGAGCGCGGTGGTGACCTCGTCGGCGATGAGGACGGGCGGTTCGTGCACGGTGGCGAGCGCGAGCGCGACCCGCTGCGCCTGCCCGCCGGACAGCTCGAAGGGGTGCGCGGCGGCCAGCGCCGGGTCGAGGCCGAACCGGGCCAGCGCGGCGGCGGGGTCGCCGGTGCCGTGCGCCTTGACGGTCTCGGCGAGGTGCCGCCGGACGGTGACGGTCGGGTTGAGCGAGGCGAGCGCGTCCTGGAAGGCGTACCCGACGTCCCGCCCGCGCACCGGGGGCCGGCCGTCCACCAGGACGGTCCCGCCGTGCGGGCGCAGGCCGGCGACGGCGCGGGCGGTGAGGGTCTTGCCGCTGCCGCTCGGCCCGACGAGCGCGAGGACGCGCCCGGCCGGGACGGCGAGGTCGATGCCGTGCACGACGCGGCGTCCGGGGACGTCCACGGTGAGCCCGGACACGGTGAGCCCGGTGGCGGTCAGGCCGCTGGAGGTCACCACGTCCCGCCTTCGCCGGAGGGGCCGGCGACCGCGCCGGCGACGGCGTTGACCGCGATGATCGTGGCGACCACGGCGGCCGCGGGGATCGCGACGGTGTACCACTCGCCGGTGAGCAGGTGCGACTGCGCCTCGGTGAGCAGGTTGCCCCAGCTCGGCCGGTTCGGCGGGACGCCGAGGCCGAGGAAGCTGAGCGTGGACTCGGTCAGCACGGCGTGGCCGACCTCGAACGCGGCGACGGACGCGACGGGCGGCAGCGCGCCGGGCAGCAGGTGCCGCCACAGCACCTGCCACCGGGACAGGCCGAGCGCGTAGGCGGCGCGGACGTGCAGGCGTTCGCGGCGGCCGCGCAGCTCGGCACGGACGATCAGCGCGACCGGCATCCAGCTCGTCAGCGCGATCGCCGCGACCACCAGGCCGAGGGACGGGCCCGCCACGGCGGCGAGCGCGAGCACGATGACCAGCAGCGGGAGGGCGAGCAGGACGTCGGCGGTGCGCGCGATGAGGCCGTCGAGCCAGCGCGGCGCGATCGCGGCGAGCCCGCCGAGGAGCAGCCCGAGCCCGACCGCGATCGCGGCGGCGGTGAGCCCGACCAGCAGGGACGTGCGGGCGCCGTACAGCATCCGGGTCCACAGGTCGCGGCCGAGCGGGTCGGTGCCGAGCGGGTGGCCGGGCGAGCCGGGCTTCAGCGATGTCGCGGACGTGTCGGTGGCGACCGGGTCGAGCCCGGTGAGCAGCGGCGCGAAGAGGGCGAGCAGTGCCAGCGCGGCGAGCACGGCGACGGCGGCGAGCAGCGCGGGGCGCCGGGGCCGCAGCCGGACGGCGAGCAGCCCGCGCACGCGGGCGGCGGCGTGGGTGGTGGTGGGGGCGGGGGCGTCAGGCGGCATCGGCTCGTCCCGTCCGGGCGCGGGGGTCCAGCGCCGCGACGATCAGCTCGGCGGCCAGGTTCGCGGCGATCACGATGAGGCCGGTGACCAGCACGATGGCCATGAGCAGCGGGTGGTCCTGGGCGCGGGCGGCGGTGATGGCCTCGCGGCCCATGCCGGGCCAGGAGAAGATGACCTCGGTGGCGTAGACGCCGGCGATCAGCGTGCCGACGCCGACGCCGAGCCGCGCGGTGAACGGCACCAGCCCCGGGCGCATGAGGTGCCGGGCGACGACGGTCCGCCGGGGCAGGCCGCGGACGCGGGCGTTCTGCACGTGCGGCGCGTCCCGGAGCCGTCCGACGCCGTTCTCCACGAGCCGCACGTACACCCCGAAGTGGTGGCCGAACGCGAGCGCGCACGCCGGCAGCACCAGGTGGGCGAGCAGCCCGTACGCGGTGACCGGCTCCCCCGGGCGGCCGACCCCGCCGGACGGCATCAGGTGCGTCGCCGCCGCGAACACGTACAGCAGCAGCAGCGCGACGACGAAGCCGGGCATGCCGCCCATCACGAACAGCAGGAGGTCGATGCCGCGCCGCAGCCACGCGCGGCGGGTGAGCGCCGCGACGAGGCCGACCGCGAGGGCGGCGGCGAAGCTCAGCAGGACGGCGGCGGCGGTGAGCAGCAGCGTCCACGGAACGGTGTCGCCCAGCGTCTCGGTGACCGGCCGCCCCGACATGTACGAGGTGCCGAGGTCGCCGCGCACGGCGTGCGACGCCCACCGCCAGTACCGGACGGGCGGCGGGTCGTCGAGGCCCATCTCCGCGCGCAGTTCGGCGACCGCCGCCGGGGACGGCGGGCGCCCGCCCGACCGCGACTCCAGCACCGACGCGGCCGGGTCGCCGGGCGCGGCGTCCAGGAGCCCGAAGCACACCGCCGACAGGGCGGCGACGACCAGCACGGCCGTCGCGACCCGGCGGACCGCACGGAGCGCCATCTAGTTGTAGCGCCAGGTCTCGGCGTTCCAGAAGAACCCGTAGCCGTGGTGGCCCAGCGTGCGCCGCGCGGGCCCGGTAAGGTTCGCCGGGACGGCGTTGATCGTCTTGAGGTAGGAGATCCACACGAACGGCGGATCGTCCTGCAGCGCCTGCTGGAACGCGGTGTAGGCGGCCTTCCTCCCGGCGGGGTCGAGGGTCGAGCGGCCGTCCTCCAGCGCCTTGTCCGCGACGGGGTTGCTGTAGGAGCCGTAGTTGGAGCCGCCCTTGGCGAGCACCTGCGACGAGGCGAACGGCCCGTAGACCGAGGAGTCCGGGTCATAGGGCGTGCCCCAGCCGACCACCATGCCCTGCAGGTCGCCCCAGTGCTTGCGCACCCAGTCGCGCGGGCGGGGGCGCGGGTCGACGTCGAACCCCTGCTGCTTGAGCTGCGTGGCGGACACGTTCAGGATCGCGACGCGCAGCGAGTCCTCGGCGAAGGTGGTCAGCTCGAACTTCACGGTCCTGCCGTCCTTCGCCCACAGCCCTCGGGCGTTCCTGGCGTACCCGGCGTCCTTCATGAGGGACGCCGCCTTGGCGGGGTCGAAGGCGAACCCCGGGGCGGCGGCGTACGGGCTCGTGTCCAGCGGCCCCTTCGCCGGGGTGCCGTAGCCGAGGACGACGCTCCTGGTGATGGCGTCGCGGTCGACGGCGTGGTTCATCGCCTGCCGGACCCGGCGGTCGGCGAACACCGGGTCCTTCATGTTGAACATGAGCGCCCGGTAGTCGGCGGTCGGGTACACCTCCAGCCGGTGCCCGCCGGCCTTGCCCGCCTGCTGCGGCGCGAGGTTCGCGGCGTCCACCTCGCCGTTGCGCAGCTGGATCAGCCGGGCCGAGTCGTCCGGGACGTACTTGACGACGACCTTCTTCAGCCCCGGCCTGCCCTCGTAGTAGCCGTCGAACGCGGTCAGCTCGGCGTACTGGCCGGGCTTGTAGGTGGTGAGGGCGAACGGGCCGGTGCCGACGGGGCGCTGCCCGAACCCGGGGTCGGTGAGCTTCTTCCCCTGGAGCAGGTGCTTCGGCAGCATGCCCATCGACACCGCGTCCAGCATCGGCGCGAACGGCTCGTCGAGGACGAGCCGGACCGTCGCCGGGTCGGGCGTCTCGACCGACCTCACCATCGAGAAGTTGCGCGACAGCGGCGAGTCGGCGCCCGCGTCGCGGACGGTCTCGATGGTGAACTTCACGTCGCCCGCGGTGAACGGCTTACCGTCCTGCCAGGTGACACCGGGCCGCAGGGCGAACGTGTACGTCCGGCCGTCGGGCGCGACCGTCCACGACCTCGCCAGCGCCGGGACGACCTTGTTGTCGTTGTCGTGCCGGGTCAGCCCACGGAACACGAGCTCGGTCACCGGGTCGGTGTGCTCGTCCTGCAGTCCGGGGTTGAACGTCTCCGGCTCGTCCCCGATCGCGTAGGTGAGCGACCCGTCCTTCCCGCCGGACGCGGGCTCGCCGCCCTGCCCGCACGCTGACGCGACTGAGGCCGCCAGCACAACGGCCATCCCTGCCATCACCGGACGTTTCACCATGCGCGGCATTATTGCAAACTCCTCGCAGTAGCGAGTTACTCGCATCTGCCCGCACGGCAACCCCGCGAGGAGCCACCCGCGCGAGGCCGAGCCCGGCTGCTTCAGCGAGGCCGCGTCCGGTCGTGGAGGGAGGTCGCGGCCGGGCACCTCGGGAATCGGTCGCGCCGGCCGGCTCCCGGGGCGGCGCAGCGGATCCTTTTTCCTGGCGCGGTCCATCCTTCTTTCCGTCAGCCCTCCGACGCCGTGAAAGGTGAACGGGGCAGTCGGAATGACGGGCGGCCTGCGGCGTGCATCTCCCGATCTAGGGCGACAATACGGATAAATTAGGACAACAGAACTGCATTCGGCCGCCTCGAAGCCCGCCGGCCGACGGAGAACGATCGCCTCGCGCCGCGCGACGGTGCGCTAAAAGGCCCGCGGTGGTGCGCTAAAGAGCCCGCCTAGCTGCGCTTTTGCCGATCGCGCGGCCGAATGCGGACAGCAACTCGATCATAACTGTCCTGTCGAGATCAGAGTGTGCCATGGGCCCGGTCAACCCCCTGAAGGGCTCCTCTTGCGGTCAGTTACCGCCTCCTACGTCACACCGGTCACACCGGTCACAGCCATTAATGCGGCCGAAGAATGTTCCCCACCAACCCGGTAGGGATGATTTGTTATTCGCCCCTCTGGATTTCTCGCCGGGTCCGTGGTTAACGTGTTCCCGTTCGCCGAGAAGTTCCGGCCGGCACCGGGAGAGGCGAACCCGATCAAGGCGGCATTCGATCTTTGCGCGCGTAGGGCGGCACTCGAAACGCGCAATGAGAGCGGAGATCCTCATGGTGGATTTCAATTTCAGTGTCTTCTCGGCTGCCCCGGAGGCGGCGGACGAGGACACGGCTCTCACCGATCTCCTCACGGCGGCGATCGGTCGGGCGCCCGCCCCGGAGCGGTGGCGCACCGGCCGGGCCGGCATGTGGTGCACCGTCGTCCCCGACGGGGCGCCCCGCCGCCAGCAGGGCTGGAAACTGCACGTCACGGCCACCCCGGCGGCGGCGCCCGAGGTCCTCGAACGATGTCTGGAGGTCCTCCTCCAGGCCGGCTCGGTGTTCAAGTTCGCCGCCACGACCGACTACGTCGCGGCCCTCAACGCGCGCAACACGCCGCGCGGTCATTCGGGCAAGTTCGTCACGGTCTATCCCGAAAGTGATGACGAGGCCGTCCGGCTCGCCGCCGCGCTGCACGACGCGACGGCCGGCCTGCCGGGCCCGCGCATCCTTTCCGACCGGCCCTACGCGGCGGACAGCCTCGTCCATTACCGCTACGGCGCTTTCACCGAGGACCGGCGTCTCACCAATGACGGATTCTACGCCTGGATGATCATCGATCCCGACGGGAATCCGGTCGAGGATCGGCGCATCGGCCGCTACACACCTCCCCCTTGGGTGACCTGTCCCTTTCCTGACAACGGCATGCGGGTCACCCGCCCGGAAGGCGGTTCCCGAAAGGACATCGTCATCGGCGGGCGCTTCGCGGTCAAGAACGCGATCCGCCACACCAACAAGGGTGGAGTTTACCGTGCCGTGGACGTCCACAGCGGTGACGCGATTGTGCTCAAGGAAGCACGTCCGCATGTCGCCGCGGATATGGAGGGCCGCGACACCCGGGACCGGCTGCGCGCGGAGGCCCGCGCCCTGGAACGGATTCAGGACCGGAGAATCGCGCCCCGCTCGGCCGGCTTGTTCACCCAGAACGGGCACCTCTTCCTCGCGCAGGAGATGATTCCCGGAACGCCGCTGCGGGAATGGACGGCCGATTCCATCCGCGAGGCCGGCTGGGGCCCGCACCTCGCTCCGGCGCTCGACATGGCGCGCCGGCTGGCCGACCTGATGATCGAGGCGCACGCCGCCGGGCTCGTCCTGCGCGACTTCAACCCCAACAACGTCATGGTGCGGCCGGACGGCGCGCCGGTGCTGATCGACCTCGAACTGGCCGCGGCGGCCGGCGGCGGTGAGGACGTGCCGCTGCGCGCAGGCACCCCCGCCTTCAGCTCGCCGGAGCAGTTCGAGGGCGCGCCGCCCCACCCGACGGCGGACTACTACAGCCTCGGCGCGACGCTGTGCTACGTCCTCACCGGCGGCCCACCCTACTTCCTGGAAGAGCACCCGCGGCCCCGACCGCTGACGCAGCGGCTCACCGAGTGGCTGGCGGCCCGCACCCAGGGCCTGGACCTGCCCGAGTCCCTGCGGGCGGTGCTCGTGGAGCTGATGGCGGACGACCCCGGACGCCGCTGCACGCCGGCGCGGGCCCGCTCCGTCCTGGCCTCGTGCGCACCGACCCCCGTCCCGCCCCAGGCCCGGCGCGCCGGGGCGGACCACGGGCACACCACCGACGGGCACGCCACCGACGGGTACTCCGCCGACGAGGGCGCCGAGCTCGGCGAGGCCGCACCCGAGTGGCTGCGGGAGGCGTGCGAGCAGGCTGTCAGGGGCCTCACCGGCCGGCTGCTCGCGGCCATGGATCCGGAGTCGCCGCAGGCGCTGTGGCCGATGTCCTGCGTGCACGGCGCGCCCGACCCGTGCAGCGTCCAGCACGGCGCCGCCGGATGCACCGGCGCGCTGGTGCGGTACATGCGGCACACCGACGATCCGCGCCTCCCGGACGCGTCCGCCACGGCGTCGCGCTGGATGCTGGACCGCCTGCACGACGGCACCCGGCGGCCGTCCGGGCTGTATTTCGGGACGGCCGGCGTCGCGTGGGCGCTGCTCGACGCGGGCCTGGCGCTCGGCGACGAGGGCCTGGCCGAGGAGGCGGTCGCGCTGGCGGAGGCGCTCCCGGCCGCCGCCCCCGGGCCCGACGTCACCCACGGCACCGCGGGAATCGGCCTGACCGCCCTGCACCTGTGGGCCCGGACCGGCCGGCCGCTGTTCGCCGAGCGCGCCCTGGCCGCCGCCGACGCGCTGGCCGCCTCGGTCGAGGAGGGCCCGGACGGGCTCGTCTGGCGGACGCCCGCCCACGTGGAGTCGAAGCTGGCGGGCAAGTCGTACTACGGGTTCGCGCACGGCATCGCGGGCGTCGGGTACTTCCTGCTCGCCTGCGCCGAGGCGACCGGGCGCGACGAGCACCGGGAGCTGGCCGTCCGGGTCGGGGACAGCCTGCTGGACGCGGCGGTCATCACGCCGCGCTCGGCGATGTGGGGCGCCGGGACCGGCGACCCGCCCACCGCGCCGTACTGGTGCCACGGCGCGTCCGGGATCGGGACGTTCCTCGTCCGGCTCGGCGCCGCGACCGGCGAGGCGCGGTTCCTGCGCGCGGCCGACCTGTCCGCCGGCGCGGTGACCGACCAGTCCTGGCGCGCGGTGCTCGGGCAGTGCCACGGCCTGGCGGGCAACGGCGACTTCCTGCTCGACATCGCCGACATCACCGGCGACGCCCGGCACCGGGCCGCCGCCTGGCGGCTCGCCCGGATCATCATCGCCAACCGCGCGCACCGCGACGGCCGGATCGTCCTGCCCGACGAGCGCGGCGACGTCTCGATGAGCTGGGGCGAGGGGCTGAGCGGGGTGCTGGCGTTCCTGGTCCGGCTGCGGTACGGCGCGGAACGGCTCTGGATGGCCGACGGCGCGGGCGCGGCGGGCGCGGCCGAGGACGCGGTGGCCGGCACGGCCGTGCGGGGGTCCGCGTCGTGAACGCCACCGCGAACGGCACCACGGGCGGCACCGCGGGCGGCACCACGGGCGGCGCCGTGAACGGCACCGCGGGCGGCGCGGCCGACCCGGCCGTGCCCGCGCTGCCGGAGATCCCGACCCGGTTCGGCCTCGCCTTCTCCGCCGGGGGCCGGTGGGCCGCCTGCCTGAGCGCCGTCGGCGACCACGTGACGCTGGAGCGGTGGAACCTCGCCCGCGCCGTGCCGTCGCGGCGGGTGTTCGGCGGCGGGACCGTCGCCTCCGGACCGGACCGCCGGGAGCCCGTCGACCGGCACAGCCGCCCGCTGCCGCTGGACGACGGCCGCCTCCTCGTGGTCCGTCCCGAGGTCGACGCCCACGGGGCGCCCTCCGGCCACGGGACGGTGGTCGCGGCGCAGGCCGGGCACGGCGGCACGACCGTCGGGCGGTCCTGGTGGATCCCGTCGATGCTCGCCGGATACGCGCTGGCGAGCCCGGGCGCCCCGCAGACCGTCGTCCTCGTGACCGTGGAGGACGAGCACCGGTCGCGGATCTGGGAGCTGTCGCTCGCCACCGGCCGGCTCGAACCGGTCATGGCCGTCCCCGGCACGCTGTCGGGCGGCGTCTGGCTCGACGACGGGCGCACGCTGGCCCTCGACCAGGCGACCGCGGACCACCGCGCCGACGGGATAGCCGTCGACCTGCGCGAACGCTCCTGGCGGCGGGTCTGGTCGGTGGCCGCCGCGACGGCGGACCGGATCGTCGCCCGCGACCGCCGCTCGGGGACGCTCGCGGTGACCACCGGCCTTCCCGGCGCCGAGTGGACCGGCTCCCTGCGGATCGGGCTGTGGTCGCCCGGCGGCGGGCGCGTCCGGTTCCCGGCGGCGCTCAACCGGCCCGGCGGCGGCATGGTCCCGCTGACCTTCGACGACACCGGCGCGCACCTGCTGGTGAGCGAGGTGTCGGGCGCCGTGTCGCGGCTCCTCGTGCACACCCGGGAGGACGACCGGCTCACGCCGGTGGCCGTCCCGCCCGGGACGGCGGGGCCGCCCGCCTCGTGGACGGGCGACCGCATCCACCTGCGGTTCTCGGCGCCGCACCTGCCGCCGACGCTGGCGACGGCGCACCGGCCGCCGCTCGCGGGCTGGGCGCCGGTGCGGCGGGCGCCCGACGTCGCGGCGGACTGGCGGAACGCCGAGCTGGTCGAGCTGGCGGGCCCGGCGGGGCCGATCGAGGCGATCGTCTACGGCGGTCCCCGCTGGCGGGAGCGGCGGCACCTGGTGCTGGCGCTGCACGGCGGCCCGCTGTCGGCGTGGCGGTTCGAGTTCGACCCGCTGTTCCAGCACCTCGCCGCCGCCGGCATCGCGGTGGTGGCGCCCAACCAGCGCGGCAGCACCGGCTACGGCGCGCGCCACCTGCGCGCGGTGATCGGCGACTGGGGCGGCCCCGACCTGGAGGACGTCGTCCACCTGGCGCGCGGCATCGCCCTGCCCCGGCGGGACGCGGGGCTGCCGGAGCCGGTCGTCCTCGGCGGCAGCTACGGCGCGTTCCTCGCGCTGCTGGCCGCCTGCCACAGCCCGGACCTGTGGTCGGGCTGCGCGGCGCTCGCGCCGTTCACCTCCGCCGACGGGCTGTACCGCGACGCGCCCGCCCCCGTCCGGGACCGGGTCGCGCGGCTCACCCGGACCGGCGGCGGCACCGGACCCGCCGGCCAGGAACCCGCCCCCACGGAAGAGGGCGGTACGGGACCGGGCGGCGACGCGCCCGGCGCGGGACGCGACGTCCTGCGCGCGTGCGCCGCGCTCACGGCGCCGCTGCTGCTGGCGCACGGGACCCGCGACGAGGTCATCCCCGTCGCGCACTCCCGGGCGCTGCGGCGGCGCCTCCTCGAACTCGGCAGGACCGAAGGGGCCGGCCTCGACTACATCGAGGTCGACGACGGGCACACCGCCGTCGTCCAGGCATGGTCCCCGGTCCTCCGGACGGCGGTGGTCCGCTTCTGCCTCGCGGCGGAGCGGATCTCGGCGACGACGAACGGAGGGAGGTGAACAGAATGGAGAACATCTTCGAGGGTGACCTCGTGGCGGAGCTTCAGGAGCTGCCCGAGACCGACCCGATCGAGATCGAGGGCGTTCAGCTCAGCGGCACGTGCGCCTGCGTCGGCCTGCTGACCCTGCTGAACTCCGTGTGCATCGGCATCTCCTGCGCGTGATGCCCGATCCCTACCGCGGGCCGGGGCGCCTGAGGTGACCCCGTCCGCAGACACCGGTCACGGGCCGGCCGAGAGGCCGGTCCGTGACCGGACCCACTTTCCACTGTAACCCGACGGCCGCCGAACGCGAACGGAGCCGACGAGCGTGCCCGATCCCGAGCCCGAGTCCGCCGCGGGCGGCGGACCCCCGCCTCTCGCCGGATCCCCCGCCGCGCCCGCCGCGCTGCGCCGGGACGGCAGGCGGCTGCTGCGCGCGGCGGCGCGCCGCTTCCGCGGACCGCTCGTCCTGCTGGCGGCCGTCACGGCCGTCCGCGTCGCGGCGATGCTCGCGACGCCGGTCATGCTCGGCCGGGCGATCGACGCCGTCCGCTCCGGCCGGGGCCTCGGCGCCGCCGTCGCCGGGCTCGCCGCCGTCCTGCTCACCGCCGCCCTCGCCGACGCCGCCGAGGAGCTGGCGGGCACCTACTGCGGCAGCCGCATCACCGCGTGGCTCCGGCACCGCCTCGTCGGGCGGGTCCTGGAGCTGGGCGTGCCCGGACGGCGCCGCTTCCCCGCCGGGGACGTGCTGTCCCGGCTCACCGAGAGCGCGGGCGGCCCGGCCGTGTTCCCGACGCTGCTGCTGTCCGGCGCGGCGGTGCTGGCGACCACGGCCGGCGCGGTCGTCGCCCTCGGCCTCATCGACTGGACGCTCGCGCTGGTCTTCGCCCTCGGGACGCCGCCGGCCGTCCTCGCGCTGCGGATGTTCGTCGCGAAGGCGGGCGCTCCGTTCGCCGACTACCAGCGCCACCAGGCGGAGATCGGCACGCGGCTGCTCGACGCCCGGCAGGGCGCCCGCACCATCCGGGCCTCCGGCACCGCCGCCCGCGAGGTCCGGCGGATCCTGCGGCCGCTCCCGCTGCTGGGGGCGGCCGGGCGCCTGACCTGGGAGGCGCAGGGGCAGGTGGGCTGGCGGCTCGCGCTGCTCGCGCCGCTGCTGCAGATCATGGTGGTCGGCGTCGCCGGGGTCCGCCTCGCGAGCGGCGACGTCACGGCCGGGGAGCTGGTCGCCGCCGCGTCGTACACGGCCATGGCGGTCGGCGCGGCGGCGCTCTTCGACACCTTCGTCGCGCTGCTGAACTGCGAGGTCGCCGCCGGGCGCGTCGCGGAGATCCTCGACGCGGACCCGGCCGTCCGGCCGCCGGAGCGGCCCGTCCCGCTGCCGGACGGTCCCGGTGCGCTGCGGCTGCGCGGGGTCACCGTCCGGGTCGGCGGCCGGACGGTGCTCGACCGCCTCGACCTCGCGGTGCCGCCGCGGACCGCCGTCGCGGTGGTCGGGACGTCCGGGTCGGGCAAGAGCGTGCTGGTGGCGACGGTCGCGCGGCTCGCCGACCCGGACGAGGGCCGCGTCGAGCTCGACGGCGTGGACGTCGCGGACGTCGCGCTCCCGGAGCTGCGGAGCGCCGTCGCGTACGCCTTCGAGCGTCCCGCGCTGCTCGGCGCGACCGTGCACGACATGATCGCCTACGCGCGGCCGGGCGCCACCCGCGCCGAGGTGCGCCGCGCGGCGCGGACCGCGGCGGCCGACGGGTTCGTCCGGGCGCTGCCGGCCGGGTACGACACCCCGCTCGCCGAGGCGCCGATGTCGGGCGGCGAGCTGCAGCGGCTGGGGCTGGCCCGCGCGGCGCTGGCGGACGCGCGGCTGCTCGTCCTCGACGACGCCACGAGCAGCCTCGACACCGCGACGGAGATGCGGGTGACGCGGGCGCTGCGGGAGGTCCTCGCGGGGCGCACCAGCCTGGTGGTGGCGCGGCGGCCCGCGACGGCGGCCCGCGCGGATCTCGTCGCCTGGCTCGACGCGGGCCGGATCCGCGCGCTCGCGCCGCACGGCGAGCTGTGGGCCGACCCCCGGTACCGGGCCGTGTTCGCCGCCGAGCCCGGCGAGCCGCCCGGCGAACCGGCGCCGTACGCCGCCGCACCGGGACCCGCCCTGTGACCGCCGCGCCCGCCGCCCGGCTGCTGCGCCGCCACCTGCGCGGGCGGTGGCCCGCGATGCGGCGCCTCGCCCTGTGGTCGGCGGTCGAGAGCCTGCCGTCGTTCGCGTCCGGCCTGCTGCTCGCCCGCGCGATCGACGACGGCTTCCTCGCCCGCCGCCCGCTGACCGGGCTCGGCTGGCTGGCCGCCCTCGCGGTCCTCCAGGCGGTCGGCGCGCTCGGCACGCGGCGGATCTACCCCTGGCTCGCCGCCACCGTCGAGCCGCTCCGCGACTCCCTCGTCGGCGCGGTCGTCACCGGCGCGCTGCGCCGCACGATCGACCGCGCGGCCGGCCCCGCGTCCGCGTCCGGCGGCGCCGGTGCGGGGATCTCGCAGGTCACCGAGCAGGCGGAGGCCGTTCGGGCGCTGCTCGGGACGGCGCTGCGCAACGTCCGGCAGATGCTCGCGGCGGGGATCGCCGCGCTGCTCGGGCTGACCCTGCTCGCCCCGCTGCCCGCCCTCACCGCCGCCGTGTCCGTGACGCTCGCGCTGGCGCTGTTCGGTGCGCTGCTCGGCGTCCAGGTCCGCCGCTACCGGACGGTCGTGCGGGAGGCGGAGCGCATCGGCGAGACGGCGACCGAGATCGTCCAGGGCGTCCGGGACGTGGTGGCGTGCGCGGCCGAGCCGCGCGCCGCCCGGACCGTGGGCGAGGCGGTCGACGCGCAGGCCGGGGCGCTGCGGGCGTTCGCCCGGTCCCGGCTCGTCCGGCTGCCCGTGCTGGCGCTCGGGGTGCACGTGCCGCTGCTCGCGCTGCTCGCCCTGTCGCCGCGGCTCGTCGAGGAGCACCGGCTCACCACCGGGCAGGTGGCGGGCGGGGTGAGCTACCTGGTCACCGGGCTCCAGCCCGCGATGGTGCTGCTGGTCGACGCCGGCGGGACGCTGCTGCTCAGCCTGGCCGTGGTCCTCGGGCGGCTCGCCGAGGTCTGCGCGGAACCGGCCCGCGCGCCCCGCTTCGCGGCGCCGGTGACCGCCACGTCCTACGACCTGGAGGCCGAGAACGTGACGTTCGCGTACTCGGCCGAGGCCGCGCCGGTCCTCGCCGACCTGTCCCTGTCCATCCCGGAGGGCACCCATCTGGCCGTCGTCGGGCCGAGCGGGACGGGCAAGTCGACGCTCGCCGACGTCCTCGCCGGACTCGTCCGGCCCCAGCGGGGAGGCGTCACGCTCGGCAAGGTGCCGCTGCCCGAGCTGGACGAGGCGCAGCTCCGGTCGGCCGTCGCGCTCGTCCCGCAGGAGAGCTACGTGTTCGCCGGGACGCTGCGGGAGAACCTCGCCTACCTGCGCCCCGACGCCGTCACCGCCGACATCGACGAGGCCGTGGACGCCGTCGGCCTGGCCGGGACGGTGGAGCGGCTCGGCGGCTACGACGCCGCCGTGCCGCCCGGCGGCGGGTCGCTGTCGCAGGGGGAACGCCAGCTCGTCACGCTCGTCCGCGCGTACCTGTCCGCGGCGCCCGTGACGATCCTCGACGAGGCGACCTGCCACCTGCACCCCGCCGCCGAGGCCCGCGCGGAGCGGGCGCTGGCCGCGCGCGGCGGCACGCTCATCGTCATCGCGCACCGGATCAGCTCCGCGCAGCGGGCCCAGCGCGTCCTGCTGCTGGACGGCTCGGCCCCGCAGCTCGGCACGCACGGCTCCCTGCTCGCCCTCAGCCCCGTCTATGCCGAACTGGTCGGCCACTGGCAGACCTGACGGCGCTGGGCGCCGTCATCGGCGGGCCTGGCGCGGGACGGTGACCGGGGGCGCCGTGACCGGGGGCGCCGCGCGGTCCCAGGCCGCGGCGAGCAGCTCGTAGGAGCGGACGCGGTCGGCGTGGTCGTGGGTGATCGTCGTGATGAGCAGCTCGTCGGCGCCGGTGACGCGCTGGAGGGTCGCGAGGCCGTCCACGACCGTGCCGGGCGCCCCGGCGAACTGGGTGTCGACGCGGTCGGCGACCAGGTCGAGGTCCTCGGGCCGCCACTCGTGCGCGGCGGCCTGCGCCGGGGTGGGGAACGGGATCGCCGCGAGCCGGGACCGGATGCTGTGCACCCACAGCGCGTACGGCGACGCCAGCTCCCGGGCCTGCTCGTCGGTCGGCGCCACCACCGCGTCGGCGGACACGATGACGTACGGCTCGTCCAGCACGTCCGACGGCCGGAACGCGGCCCGGTACGCCTCGACGGCCTCCAGCACGTTGGACGGGCTGACGTGGTAGTTCGCCGCGAACGGCAGCCCGCGCTCGCCCGCGACGCGGGCGCTCTCGCCGCCGCTGCTGCCGAGGATCCACAGGGCGAGGTCGGCGCCCTCGCCGGGGGTGGCGTGCGCCTCCTGGCCGTCCCTGGCGTAGGTGCCGGCGATCAGCGCGGCGATGTCGTCGACGACGCCGGCGAAGCCGGGGGACTCGGCGCCCGGCTGCTGGAGCAGCGCGCCGTGCAGCCCGAACGCGGCGGACGCGGCGAGCCGGGTGAAGTCGAACGGCGCGGGGATGAGCAGCCCGTCCACCACCTCGGCCCCGCGGGCGGGCTTCGGAGGCGCCGCGGGCCGGGCGGCGGCCTCGGCGCGGCGCTGCCCCGAGCGGCCGAGCCCGAGGTCGATGCGGCCGGGGTGCAGCGCGTCGATCGTGCCGAACTGCTCGACGATGGACAGCGGCGTCCAGTGCCCGGTCTGCACCGCGCCGGAGCCGACGCGGATCCGGGACGTGGCCGCCGCGACCGCCTCGATGAGGACCTGCGGCGCGGCGCTGGCGACGCCGGGCGCGAGGTGGTGCTCGGCGAGCCAGTAGCGGCGGTAGCCGGCGGCCTCGGTGCGGCGCGCCAGGTCGAGGGTGTTGCGGAGGGCGTCGCGCGCGGTGCCGCCGGCGGGGATGGGCGCGAGGTCGAGGACGGAGAGGGGGGTCACGGGCGGCTCCCTGCGGCGGTCGTGGCGGGCGCGTTCGGGGCGGGCGGGATCGGTGCGGGCGGGAACGGCCGGCTCGGGATCTCCCTGCGCAGGACGGGCGCGACGTCGCTCTGGAACAGCTCCAGGGACGCGCGGTGCAGGTCCTCGGGGAGCCCGTCGGGGTCGGCCTGGACGTGCATGACCTCGTGCCCGAGCCGGTCGTGGTAGCGGTGGACCTTGTCGATGATCTGCTGGGGGCTGCCGATGAGCGCGGAGCCGCGCGCGACGGCGTCCTCGATCGAGTCGAAGACGGGCGTGACGCCGTTGCGGCGGAACAGCGCCTGCCGCGCCTCGAACACCGGCCGGTACACCTCGATGGCGTCCTGGGACCTCGGCGCGACGTAGAGCCCGGCCGTCCCGGCGCCGACCAGGGCGTCGGCGGGGTCGTGGCCGTGGTGCGCCCACCGCTCCCGGTAGTGGGAGACCAGCTCGGCGTACGGTTCGACGGGGTTGGTGACGTTCGCGGAGAACAGCGGGTCGCCGTAGCGGGCGGCCAGCTCGACCGACTCCTTGCTGGTGGCGCTGCCGTGCCAGACGCGGACGGGGCGCTGGAGCGGCCGGGGCAGCACCTCGGCGTTGTCCAGCGGCGGGCGGTGCCGGCCCCGCCAGGTGACGGTGTCCTCCCGCCACAGCCGGCGGAACAGCTCGTAGCCTTCGCGGTTGCGGTCCCACTGGTCCTCGGCGGTGACGTCGAACAGCGCGGCCTGCGCGGTGCCGTTGCCCTTGCCGATGATCAGTTCGAGGCGCCCGCCGGACAGGTGGTCGAGCGTGGCGTAGTCCTCGTAGGCGCGGACGGGGTCGAGGAGGCTGAGCGTGGTGACGGCCGTGAACAGCCGGATCGTGGAGGTCCGGGCGGCGATGTGGCTGAGCACGACGGGCGGCGACGACGACAGGAACGGCCGCTCGTGCCGTTCGCCGACGCCGAAGCCGTCGAAGCCGAGCCGTTCGGCGAGGACGGCGTGCTCGACGACGTCGCGGAGCCGTTCGGTGACGGGTTTCAGCGCGCCCGTGCGGGGGTCGGGCGCGTGCACGATGAGGGTGATCGCGAGGAACTTCATGCGGTCGCGTACCGGTTGGCGGGACGGGACAGGCCGAGGTGGCCGCGGAGCGTCGCCGCGTCGTACGCGGTCCGGAACGCGCCGCGCCCTTGCAGGACCGGGACGAGCCCCCTGGTGATCCCCTCCAGGTCGAGGGGGAGGACGCCGGGCCGCAGCCGGAACCCGTCGAGGCCCGCGTCGCGCCAGTCGAGCAGCAGGTCGGCCAGCTCGCCGGGGGTGCCGGCGAAGATCTCGGCGTCGGAGGCGAGGGCGGCGCCGTCGAGCTCGTCCAGGCGGGCCTTGCGGGCGAACGCCGCGCCGGGCGCCTCGTCGAGGAACACGACCAGGTCGGCGAAGACCTTGAGGGGTTCGCCGGCCCGGCCGACCGTCCGTTCCGCCTCGCGGACCTGGGCGATGATGGTGACGGCGTCCGGCCGGGAGTGCGGCGTGACGTAGACGACGTCGGCGCTCCGCGCGGCGAACTCGTAGGGGCCGACGTCGTGCGCGAGGGCGGTGACGAGCGGCTGGCCCTGCGGCGGGCGCGGGGTGATCGAGGGGCCGCGGACGCTGAAGTGGGGGCCCTCGAAGTCGATGTAGTGCAGCTTGTCGCGGTCCAGGAAGCGGCCGGTCGCGGCGTCGCGGATCTCCGCGTCGTCCTCCCAGCTGTCCCAGAGCCGCCGCACCACCTCGACGAAGTCGGCGGCCTCCCCGAACAGCTCGGCGCTGAACGCCGCCCCGTCCGGGGTCGCGAACCAGGGCAGGTCGAACTCGGGGAACGTCCGGCGGCCGAAGTGGGCGGCGTCGGAGAGCCGCGCGCCCGCGACCTGCGGCCGCCAGCCCGCGCGCCCCCGGCTCGCGTAGTCCAGCGACGCGATGCCGATGGACACGTGGAACGGCTCGGTGTGCGTGGTGATCGTCGTCGGGACGAGCCCGATCCGCGACGTGGCGGGCGCGAGCAGCGCGGCCGTCAGCACCGCGTCGAGACGGCCCCTGACCTGGTCGGTCCGGTCGTCGGGCGCGGTCGGGTCGGACGACTGGAGGCCGAGCGAGTCCTCGATGGTGAGGAAGTCGAGCAGCCCGCGCTCGGCCTCGGCGGCCAGGTCCGTCCAGTAGCGGGCGGTGAACAGCGCGCCGGGGCGGGCGGCGGGGTCGCGCCAGGCGGCGGGGTGCCAGCCGGCGTCGGTGAGCGCGGCGGACAGGTGCAGGCCGGTCACGACGCCTCCCTTCCGGATCGGGTCGAGTGGACGCCCGGGACCCGCAGACCGAGGTGGTCGCGCAGCGTGGGCCCGGTGTAGTCGGCGCGGAACACGCCCTTCTCCTGCAGCAGCGGGACGACGTGCTCCACCAGGTCGTCGAGGCCGCCCGGGGTCAGGTGCGGGACGAACACGAAGCCGTCGGCGGCGTCGGTCTGCACGAACTCGTCGATCCGGTCGGCGACCGTGCGGGCCGTGCCGACGAACGTCTGCCGCGCGGTGGCCTCGATGACCAGCTCGCGGATGCTGAGGCCGCGCTCGGCGGCCAGCTCCCGCCACCGCCGGACGGTCTCGGCGCGGTCACCGCGGAACTGCGCGCGGCCCTTCGAGACGCCCTCGCCGAGGTCGGGGTCGATGTCGGGGAGTGGGCCGTCGGGGTCGTAGGCCGACAGGTCCCGGCCCCAGTAGCCCTCCAGGAACGCGATGGCGTTCTGCGGGGAGACCTGCGCCCGGCGGATCTCGGCGGCGCGCTCGGCCGCGTCCTCTTCGGTGTCGCCGAGCACGTAGGTGACCGCCGGCATGATCTTCAGGTCGTCGGGGCGCCGCCCGTACCGGGGGAGGCGGCTCTTGACGTCCTTGTAGAAGGCCCGGCCGTCCTCCAGGGTGCCGTGCCGGCTGAAGATGACGTCGGCGTCGGCGGCGGCGAACTCGCGGCCCTCGTACGAGTCGCCCGCCTGGATGATCACCGGGTGGCCCTGCGGCGGGCGCGGCACGTTGAACCGGCCGGCGATGTCGAACTGCGGGCCGCGGTGCGCGAACGCGCCCGCGCCGGGGCGGGCGAACTCCCCCGCCGCCGGGTCGGCGACCAGGTCGCCGTCCGCCCAGGAGTCCCACAGCTCGCGGGCGGTGTGCAGGAACTCGGTGGCGCGGGCGTAGCGGTCGGCCTCGGCGAGGTACCCGCCGCGCCGGAAGTTCTCGCCGGTGAACGCGTCCCAGCTCGTCACGACGTTCCAGGCGGCGCGGCCCCCGCTGAGGTGGTCGACGGTGGCGAGCCGGCGCGCCACCTCGTAGGGCTCGTTGAAGGTCGAGTTGACGGTGGCGGCGAGGCCGAGCCGGGTGGTGACGGCCGCCAGCGCCGACAGGACGGTCAGCGACTCGGGCCGCCCCGCCACGTCGAGGTCGTGGATGCGCCCCTTCATCTCGCGCAGCCGCAGCCCCTCGGCGAGGAAGAAGAAGTCGAACTTGCCGCGTTCGGCGGTCTCGGCGAGGTGGACGAACGACCCGAAGTCGATCTGGCTGGCCGACCGGGGGTCCGACCAGACGGTGGTGTTGTTGACGCCCGGGAAGTGGGCCGCCAGGTGGATCTGCTTCACCGGCATCAGAGGGCCCCCGCGGTCGTGCTCGGGGGCGCCGTGATGCTCGCGAGGGCGGCGGACACCTGCGGGGCGACGAGGTCCGCCCAGGCGCCGAGCACCTCGGCGGCCTCCGGGACCTGCGCCTCCAGGAACGCCAGGCCGGGGGTCGGGACGGTCGCGCCCAGCTCCACCAGGAGCGGCCGCAGGTGCACCTCGACGGCCAGCGAGTGCTTCGGGTCGCCCATCACCAGCAGCGGCAGCGCGACCGTCGACGCCAGCGCGCCGCCGGGCAGCCGGTCGAGGAACGCCTTCAGCAGGCCGGTGTAGGTGGCCTTGTAGGTCGGGCTCGCGACGACCAGGACGTCCGCTCGCGCGACGCGGTCGAGCGCGTCCTGCACCTCGGGCGGCGGCGCGGCGCCGAGCAGCCCGGACGCGAGTTCCGAGAGGTCGACGACGTCCGGCTCTCCGGCGTGCCCGGCGCGTCCGGCGACCGCCTCGGCGGCCTGGAGCGCGATCTGCAGCGTCCGGGACTTCGGACGCGGGTTCCCGACGAGGACCAGGACGCTCACGACCGCTCCCCCTGTCCCGCGGCGCGCTCGTAGGGGATCTTCTCGCCCGCCTCCACCGCGACCGGCAGCCGGTTCTCGGCGGGCGGCAGCGGGCAGGTCGCGAACTCGGTGTACGCGCACGGCAGGTTGTGTGCGCGGTTGAAGTCGAGCGTCACCGTCCCGTCGGCGGCGGGCACGGTGACGGGCACGGTGACGGACAGCGCCCGGTTCGCGGCGTAGGTGGTGACGCCGGACGTCGCGTCGGTGAACAGGACGAGCAGCTCGCCGGGTCCCTTGCCGTTGAACGCGGTGAGCGCGAGGGACCGGCCGTCCAGCTCGAACTCGATCCTGCCCGGCGCGTCGTAGACGTGCTGGAGCCCTTCCACGGCGGCGCCGACGGTGGTCGGGCGCGGCGCGTCGAACGGGACGTAGCGGCCGGTCACCGCCCAGCGCGGGTCGGGCGGGAAGGCGGGGGTGCCGCGGAACGCGGTGCGCAGCGGATGGTCGGGGTGCCGGGGCCGGACGAGGTCGTTCCCGCCGCGCTTGGCCACCTCGATCGCCGCGTCCCCCCAGATCGCGGTGACGCCGCCGCGCTCGGGCAGCACGCCGAACCGGTGCTCGCCGCGCACGGTCTCGCCGTCCACGACCAGCTCCTCGCCGTCGCCGAGGACGACGGTCACGCCCTCGGGGCCGGTGCTCCAGGCGCCGGGCGCGCCGGGGAGGCGGCGCGGCTCCTCGTCCAGGAAGTGCAGGCCGGTGATCGCGAGGAAGCCGTGCGGGTCGGCGAGCAGCGCCTCCTGCGCGGCGTGCCAGGCGCGCCACTCCTCCGCGAACGCCTCCGCCGTGCCGGTGGTCGTCGTGGTCTGTACGGTCATGTCCGCTCCTCCAACAGCCGTGCGCCTGCGGCGCCGATGCGCGCGTCCCCGCCGGGAATGGCGGCGAGCAGTTCGCGGGTGTACTCGTGGGCCGGGTCGCCGAAGATGGTGCCGGTCGCGCCGGTCTCGACGATCCGTCCGGCCTTCATGACCGCGACCCGGTGCGCGATCTGCCGGACGACCGCGAGGTCGTGCGAGATGAACAGGTACGCCAGGCCCGTGCCGTCCTGCAGCTCGGCGAGCAGGTCGAGCACCTGCGCCTGGACCGACACGTCCAGCGCCGAGACGGGCTCGTCGCACACGACGAGGTCGGGTTCGAGGGCCAGCGCGCGGGCGATCGCGACCCGCTGCCGCTGCCCGCCCGACAGCTCGGCGGGGCGGCGCTCCAGCGTCGCGGCCGGGAGCGCGACGCGGTCGAGCAGTTCGCGGGCGCGGGCCGTGCGGGACGCCCGGTCCCCGACGCGGAACGCCCGCAGCGGCTCGGTGATCACCTCGCCGATCGAGAACCGCGGGTCGAGCGAGGCGTACGGGTTCTGGTAGACGAGCTGGGCCCGGCGCCGCAGCCGCCGCAGCGCCGCGCCCCCCGCGGCGGTGACGTCCTCGCCGTCGAACACGATCCGGCCGGACGTCGGCGGGACGAGCCGCAGGATCATCCGGGCCGTCGTGGACTTGCCCGAGCCCGACTCGCCGACCAGCGCGAGCGTCCGGCCCCGGTGCAGGGTGAGGCCGACGTCGTCGACGGCGCGGACGGTCCGGCCGCGCGGCAGCGGGAAGTCCTTGACGAGGTGCTCGGCGGTGACCAGCACCTCGCCGGACGCCTCCGGTTCGGCGGGCTCCTGCGGGAGCGCGTGCCGGGGGCGCGCGCGGACGGCGGTGAGGCTCGGCGCGCTGCGCAGCAGCCGGCGCGTGTAGGCGTCCTGCGGGTCCTCGATGATCCGCCGCGCCGGGCCCGACTCGACGACGCGGCCCTGCGACATGACGGCGATCCGCGCGGCCCGGTCGGCGGCCACGCCGAGGTCGTGGGTGACGAGGAGCACGGCGGTGCCGAGCTCCTCGGTCAGGTGCTGGAGGTGGTCGAGGATGCGGCGCTGCACGGTGACGTCGAGGGCGCTGGTCGGCTCGTCCGCGACGATCAGCCGCGGCCCGGCGGCGATCGCGACGGCGATCAGCGCGCGCTGCCGCATGCCGCCGGACAGCTCGTGCGGGTACTGCCGCGCCCGCACCTCCGGCTCCGGCATCCCGGCGCGCTCCAGCGCCTCGACCGCCGCCGCCGGCGCCGTCCGGCGGGTGGCGAGCCCGTGCAGCCGCAGCACCTCCGCGACCTGCTCGCCGATCCGCTTCACCGGGTTCAGCGCGACGCCCGGGTCCTGCGGGACGAGCCCGATCCGGGCGCCGCGCACGGTGCGCAGCTCCCGCTCGGACAGCGCCGCCAGGTCGCGTCCCGCGAACCGGACGGCCCCCGCGTCGAGGGACGCGTTCGGTGCGAGCAGCCGCAGCACGGCGTGCGCGGTGGTGCTCTTGCCCGAGCCCGACTCCCCCACCAGCGCGACGATCTCGCCCGGCCGGACGTCCAGGTCGGCGCCGCGCACGGCCTCCACCCGGCCCGTCCGGGTCCGGTACGAGACGGACAGGCCCGCCACCTCCAGCAGCGGGGCGGTCTCCTGCGGGCCGGTCACCGCCGCCCCCACTCGCCGTCGAGCGCCCGCGCGATCCGGTTCGTGGCGAGCACGGTCGCGGCGATCGTCAGGCCCGGCAGCGCGGTCATCCACCAGGCGTTCGCGAGGTAGTTGCGGCCGTCGGAGATCAGCGTCCCCCATTCGGGCGCGGGCGGCGCCGCGCCGTAGCCGAGGAAGCTCAGCGACGACACCGCGAGCACCGCCGTGCCGAAGTCGAGCGTCGCGAGCACCAGCACCGGCCCGATGGCGTTCGGCAGGACGTGCCGGCCGAGGATCGCGTACCAGCGCGTCCCGCAGGACCGGGCCGCCTCCACGAACACGGCCTGCCGGACCCGCAGCACCTCCGACCGCATCACCCGCGCGAACGTCGCGACGCTGGCGACGCCGACGGCGACCGCGACCTTCACCGTCCCGTAGCCGAGCGCGGTGACCAGCGCGAGCGACAGGAACAGCGCGGGGATCGACAGCAGCACGTCGACGAACCGCATCAGCGCGTCGTCGATCCAGCGGCCGGCGAACCCGGCGAGCAGGCCGAGCAGCCCGCCGGCGACGAACGACACCGCGACCGCGATGAGCGTCGCCTTGAGCGACAGCGCCGCGCCGTGCACGACCCGCGCGTACAGGTCGCGGCCCAGCTCGTCGGTGCCGAACCAGTGCGCCGCGCCGGGCGCCCGGAACGCCTGCGCCGGCACGCCGGTCAGCGGGTCCCGCGAGGTGAACAGGCCGGGCCAGAACGACGCCAGCACCACCGCCGCGATCACGAGGACGGACAGGACGAGCCCCGGCCGGCGCAGGAAGAACCGGACGGTGCGGGCGGTCCCGGCGCGGCGGCGCGGCGGCGGC
Source organism: Spirillospora sp. NPDC000708 (assembly GCF_040299565.1). Taxonomy (NCBI): domain Bacteria; kingdom Bacillati; phylum Actinomycetota; class Actinomycetes; order Streptosporangiales; family Thermomonosporaceae; genus Spirillospora; species Spirillospora sp. NPDC000708. The sequence goes on along the minus strand of NZ_JBEPCJ010000096.1, from coordinate 12,722 downwards.
TCGGGCTCGCGGGGCCCGTCCGGGACGTCGAGGACGCCGAGGGCGTCGAGGGTGCTGCTCATGCGGGGCTCCAGCGCCGGCCGCCCGCGGCGGAGATCCGCGGGTCCAGCAGCGGGTAGGCGAGGTCGACGATCAGGTTGACCAGGACGAAGACCAGCGACCCGAACACCACGACGCCCTGCACGAGCGGGATGTCCTGGGTGGTGACCGCGCCGGCGGTGACGCGGCCGAGGCCGTTGCGGGAGAACACCGTCTCGATCACCACGGAGTTGGCCATGAGCTGCCCGACGAGGACGCCGACGACCGTCAGCGCGGGCAGCGACGCGTTGCGCAGCGCGTGCCGCAGGTGGATGCGGGCCCGTCCGGCGCCCTTGGCGCGGGCGGTCTGGACGTACGGCTCGTCGAGGGTGGTCAGCAGGCTCTTGGCCAGCACCTGCGCCACGACCGCGCCGGTGGGGATCGCCAGCGTGACGGCGGGCAGGATCAGGCCGCGCAGCCCGCCGTTCCCGAACGCGGGGAGCAGCCGCGCCCGGAACGAGAAGATCTCGACGAGCATCAGCCCGGCCCAGAACGTCGGGACCGACACCCCGAGCGGCGGCAGCGAGAGCAGGAGCTGCCGCAGCCACCGCCGGGAGGTGTAGGTGGCGGCCAGCGCGAGGCCGCCGCCGAGCAGCACGGCGAGCGCGAGGGCGGCGGCCACGAGCTGGAGGGTGGACGGCAGCGCGTCGCCGATGACGGACGTCACCGGCCGCCCGCCGGACACCGAGTCGCCGAAGTCGCCGCGCAGTGCCCGGCCGAGGTAGTGGACGTACTGCACCGGGATCGGCTCGTCGAAGCCGTACTCGGCCCTCAGCCGGGCGATCCGCGCGGGGTCGACGCCCGCCTGGTCGGCGCCCGCCCCGGCCATCGCCGAGACGGGGTCGCCGGGCAGCAGGTCGAGGACCAGGAACGACACCGTGTAGGCCGCCCACAGCACCCCGGCCGCCTGGGCGAGGCGCAAGGCCGCGTAGCGCCGCATCGCTAACCGATCCAGGTGTCGTGGAGCTGGATGCGGCTCGACGCGTCGAACAGCAGGCCGTGGACCTTCTTCGCGACGCCCAGCTCGGTCTGGAGCTCGACGACGGGGATCGTGTAGGCGTGCTGGACGATCTGCCGCTGCGCCTGCGCCACCAGGTCGAGGCGCTTGGCCTGGTCGGGTTCGGCGGCCTGTCCGTCGAGGAGGGCGTCCAGGCCGGTGGCCGGCAGCTTGTACGGGTTGGCGAGCTTGGTGGAGAACGAGCTGCGGAGGATGTCGGGGTCGGCGCGGGTGATGTTGCCGAACAGCAGGTCGAAGTTGCCGGAGGTCTGGAGCTGCGCGAGCTGGGCGACGGGCTGCTCCTTGAGCGCGAGCTGCACGCCGATGGTCTTGAGCTGCTGCTGGAGCAGTTCGAGCGCCGGCTTGTTGGTGGCGGCGACGGGCGCCCAGGTGGCGGTGATGCTGAGCTTCTTGCCGCCCTTCTGCAGGAGGCCGTCGCCGCCGGGCGTCCAGCCGTCGGACTGGAGCAGGGCCTTCGCGCGCGCGGGGTCGTGCGCCAGTGCGGCGCCGACGTTGACGTAGCCGGGCGTGGTGTGGGCGAGGACGCTGGTGGCGGGGTGCGTGCCTGCGGGGAAGACGGTCTGGGCGACCTGCTGCCGGTCGACGCCCAGCGCGATCGCCTGCCGGACCTTCTCGTCGTTGAGCGGGGACCGGGTGTTGTTGGGGGTGAGGCCGAAGACGACGCCGGGATTGGCACGTGCCAGCAGCTGCACGCCGGACGCCTTGAGCGCCGCCTCGTCGGCCCGGCCGACGCTGCCGATGGCGTCGACTTGCCCGGACGTGAGCCCGCCGGTCCGCACGCCCGACTCGGGGAGGATCTTGAACACGACGCGGTCGAGGTAGGCGGTGCCCGGCTTCTTCCACAGCGACGAGCCCCACGCGTAGCCCTTGCGGGCGGCCAGCGTGATCGACTGGCTCGGCACGTACTTCTGGAGCGTGAACGGCCCGGACCCGACGATGCCCTCCGCGCACCGCTGCTGCGGCGTCCTGCGGACGCTGGCCTCGGCCTCGATGCCGAGCGAGTGCGTGGCGGTGGCCTGGAGGAACTGGGCGTTCGGCTGCTTGAACCGGACCTTGAAGGTGAGGTCGTCGACGACGTCGGTGCCCTGGTAGCCGCTGAGGTAGCCCTCCGCCAGCAGCGCGAGCGGGCCGAGCTTCGGGACGGCGTCGAAGTTGGCCTTGACGACCTTGGAGGTGAGCGGGGTCCCGTCGCTGAAGGTGACGCCGGGGCGCAGGTGGAAGGTGAACGTCCGGGCGTCGTCGCCGATGGTCCAGCTCTGGGCGAGCCAGGGCACGATCTTGCCGGTGGACGGGTCCTGGTCGGTGAGCGAGTCGACGAGCTGGCGCACCGAGTAGATGCTGTCGTTGCTGGCGACCTGCTGCGGGTCGGCGCAGCCCGCGTCCGATCCGACGGCGAAGGTCAGGGTGCCGCCGGTGCGGGGCGTCCCGGTGCCGCCGCCGGACGCGCCGCCGCCCGATCCGCACGCGGTCAGCGCCGCCAGTCCGGCCGCCAGCACGGCGGCGCTCCTCCAGGGGCCCGGCGTCGCATTCACGTGGATCTCTCCCATCACGGTCTGCTGATCACGGCCAACGTAAGCGGGCGATCATGTATCAGTCAATACCGACCAACAAAGTAGGAAATAGTCAGCCGAGCCGGCGGAAGGCGCTGGCGTGGAACACCAGCGGCGGGACGTCGGGGGCGGCGTCCAGGTCGTGCACGCGGAACACGACGATGTCGTGGTCGCCGGAGCGGACCCGCTGCTCGACCGTGCACTCGTACCAGGCGGACGCGCCCTCGACGAGCACGCCGCCGCCCGGCGTGGACCGCCACGCGACCCCGGCGAACCGGTCGCCGGTGCGGGCGCCGAGCCGCCGGCCGACGTCCTCCTGGTGCGCGCCGAGCACGCTGATCCCGATGCGGGGCAGCTCGCGCAGCAGCGGCCAGGTCGTGGACGTGTGCGCGACGCACACCGACACCAGGGGCGGGTCGAGGGACACGGGGACGAACGAGCTGGCGGCGATGCCGGCGGGCCGCCCGCCCGCCAGGCCCGCGACGACCGCGACGCCGGTCGGGTAGGCGCCGTAGACGCGGCGGAGGTTCAGGTCGAGCGCCGTCATCGCGCCGCCCGCCCGGCGGACGGTGGCGCGGCGGAGGGCCAAGGGGGCGTCAGGGTCACGGTGGGGCCTTCCTTTCGGGAGGGAACTCGCCGGTCAGGAACTCGCGGCCGACCTCGGCCTGCCGGTGGGCGACCGGGTCGTGCAGGGTCTTGGCGTAGCGCCAGAACCGGGCCAGGCCCGGACGCGCGCGGGCGGAGTCCGGCCCGGCCAGCTCGAACACGCGGGAGGCGACCGCCAGCGAGGCCTGGACGGCGGCGATCTTCGCGGTGGCGACCAGGACCGCCGTCTCGCAGTACCGCTCGTCCGGCTGGCCCGCGCTTTCCGCGCTCTGGGGCCGGGCGGCGGCGCCGTGCAGGTCCGGGGCCAGGTCGTCGGCGGCCCGGTCCGCCAGCGCGCGGGCCGCGCGCACCTGCGCCAGCAGGCCGCCGTAGGCGCCGGCGAGGTAGGCGTCGCCGCCGGTCCGCCGCGCCTGCCCGAGCGGCCACGGCCGCGACCGGGCGACGGCGTGCGCGCGCGCCGCGTCGAGCGCCCCTTCGGCGATGCCGAGGTAGAGCTGCGCGAACACCATCTGGATGGCGGGGGCCATCAGCGCGGTGGACGCCGGGCCGGGCCGTCCGATGACGTCGTGGTCGCCGACGATGGCGCCGGAGAAAAGGACCGTTCCGTTCGGCGCGCCGCCCGCGCCGCCCTCGGCGCGCGCGACGCCCGGCCCGGCCGGATCGACCAGCACCATCAGCGGTTCCCCGGTGTCGGCGCGGGTCGCGCCGACGGCGAGGCGGTCGGCGAGGACGGCGCCGGAGGTGATCGCCGTCGTGCCGTCCAGGGTGAAGCCGCCGTGCGGGCGCGGCGCCAGGGTGGGCGACGCGTCGCGCGGGTCGGGGGCGCCGCCCCACAGCTGGCAGGCGGCGGCCGCGACCGGCCAGACCCGCTCGCGGTCCGCTTCGGTGCCGTGGAGGGCGGGCGTCCAGGACAGCAGGTAGTGGTGCCCGAGGAGCAGCCCGAGGTCGCCGTTGGCGGCGGCGACCTCGCGGACGACCTGGAAGGCGGTGCGCCAGGTGGCTCCGCCGCCGCCGTGGCGGGCGGGGATCAGCAGCGTGAGCAGCCCGGCCTGCCGCAGGGCCTCGGCGCCGCGCGCCTGCGGGCGCCCGGCGTGGCGGCCGTCCGGGTCGTCCACGGCCGGGCCGGACGCGGTGGTCCGCGCCAGGGCGAGCCAGCCCGCGTGGTCGCGCGGGGGGACCCGCTGCGCGGGCTCGTCGCACATGGTGGTCACGGTCGTCTCCCAAGGGCCGGGATCGTCCCGGCGGACGCGGGGAGTGTAAGCACCCATCCGGCGAAAAAGCAACTAAAACAGTAGGAAATACATGTTATGGACGGGAGCCACTCTGGCCCGCCCAGCCCCGGCGGTCCTCCGGCGGCAGCAGGAGCACCTCCATCGCCCGCGCGCACGACTGCGCGTGCGCGAGGAACCACGGGACGCGCGCGTCCGTGAGGACCTCGGGCGTGGAGCGCAGCGCGAGCGCGTACCGGGCGTGGCCGGACCGGTCCAGCAGCGGGACGGCGAGGGTGCGCACGCCCTCGGCGGACTCGCCGTCGTTCATCGCGTGCCCCGCGGCGCGGACCCGCTCCACCTCCGCGCGCAGCTCGCCGACGTCCGCGATGGTTCGGCCGGTGAGCGGGCGCAGCGGCGCCAGTTCCGCGAGGTCGTCGGCGCCGGGCCGGGGCCAGGCGAGCAGCACCTTGCCGAGGGCGGTGGAGTGCAGCGGGCGGCGCAGCCCGACGCCGTCCTCGGTGCGCCGCACGGTGCCGCCGGCCAGCAGCACCGCGTGGTCGCCGCTGCGGATCGCGAGGTCGGCGGTCGTCCCGGTGACGCGGGCCAGGTGGTCGAGCTCGGGCGCGACCCGGTGCAGGCCCTGCCGGTGGAACGACAGCAGGCCCAGCTCGGTCACCGCGGGGCCGAGGCGGTAGCGGGCGGACGCGTCGCGGATGAGGAACTCCGCGCCCGCGAGGGTCTGCGCGAGCCGGTGCGCGGTCGAGGTGCTGAGGCCGAGCCGCCGGGCGATGCCGGACGCGGTGAGCGGCGGGGCGCCGTCGCGGAAGCAGAGCAGGACGTCCAGCGCGCGCCGCACGGCCTGCCCGCCGGGGGGAGGGTGTGCCATGTTTCCCACCTTATGGGATCCAGATTGAGTTGGTAGGGATTGTTGGTAATACTCCCGGCATGGCCGACACCCGTCCCGCGGACCTCTGGTTCACCCGCTGTCCCGTCCCCACCGCCACCGGCATCGCCGCAGACCAGGGCTGGCTCGCGGCGGAGTTCGCCGCCGACGGCATCGCCGTGCGCTCCCTCCAGGACGCGGGCGCCGGGCCCGACCGCGGCGAGCACTTCCGCCACCGGCTTCCCACGCTCGTCCGCGAGGGCGGCAACGTCCCCGCGCTGTGGGCCCGCTCCACCGGCGCGCCGACCCGCCTGGTCGGCCTCACCTGGTTCGAGGAGCGGCAGGTCGTGCTCGCCCGGCCGGGCGCCGGGCTGCACGGCCCGCACGACCTGAAGGGCCGCCGGCTCGCCGTGCCGCGCCGCGCCATCGAGATCGACTTCTGGCGGGCGATGGCGCTGCGCGGCTTCGACGGCGCGCTGCGCCAGGCCGGGCTCACCCTCGCCGACGCCGAGCTCGTCGAGCTCGACGGCGACGCCCTCCCCGGGCAGTGGGAGGCCGAGCTCGCCGCGCTGCGCGACGGCCGCGTCGACGCCGTCTACACCAAGGGCTCGGTGGCCGTGGAGACCGCCGCCCGCTACGGCGCGGAGGTCGCGATCGACCTCGACGCCCTGCCGGACCGCCGGTGGAGGGTCAACAACGGGACGCCCCGGCCCATCACCGTCGACCAGCGGCTCCTCGACGAGCACCCGGACCTCGTCGTCCGGTTCCTCGCCGTGCTGCTCGGCGCCGCCGACTGGGGCCGCGACCACCCCGGCGACCTCGCCCGCATCCTCGCGGACGAGACCGGGTCGGGCGCGGAGGGCGTCGCCCGCGCCTACGGCGACGGCTTCCACCGCGAGCTGCACGCCGCGCTCGACGCCGACCGCCTCGACCTGCTGGCCGACCAGGAGGAGTTCCTGCGCCGGCACGGCTTCCACGACGCCCCGGTGGACGTGTCCGCCTGGGCCGATCCCGCACCCCTCGCCGCCGCGCGCGACCTCGTCCCGCGGCTCGCCTTCGTCGCACAGGAGCATCCATGAAGCGCTTCCCCGCCCTCCCGGCCCTGGCCGCCGGCGCCCTCGCGGTCCTGCTCGCCGCCGCGGGCTGCGGCGGCTCGGACGACTCCGGCGCGTCCGGCGGCGGGACGGTCACCATCCGCGTCCCGGACCCGGGCAACTCCGGGGTGCTCGCCGCCGGGAAGAAGGACGGCAGCCTCGACAAGGCGCTGTCGGCGGTACACGCCAAGGTCAAGTGGACCGGGAGCGCCGGGCCGTTCGCGCCCGCCGCGCAGGAGCTGAACGCGGGCGAGCTGGACTTCGCGCAGGGCTCGATCACCTCCGCGATCGCCGCGCTCGCGCAGAAGCCCGGCTTCAAGCTGTTCGCGCAGATCGCCCCCGACAAGATCGGCGAGGGGATCCTGGTCCGCAAGGACTCCCCGATCCGCACGCCGCGCGACCTCGTCGGGAAGTCGGTCGCGGTCAACAAGGGCGGCACCGCCGAGTACCTGCTGCTCAAGGCGCTCGCCGCGTCCGGGATCAAGCCGGACCAGGTGAAGCGCGTCTACCTCAACCCCGCGCAGACCGCTCCCGTCTTCAACTCCGGGAAGGTCGACGCGTGGGCGGTGTGGGCGACGTACTCGCTCCCCGAGATGGCCTCGACCGGCGCGCACTTCCTGGTGAACGGCGGGCAGATCGGATCGCAGAACTACTCGGTGTGGGCCGTCCGGACGAAGCTCGCCGACGCGCACCCCGAGGTCGTCAAGGCGTTCTACCAGTACCTGCACGACCGCGGGCAGGACCAGATCAAGAACCCCGGCGCCTACGTCAACGTGTTCACCAAGGCCGGGCCGCAGGCCGTCAGCGGCGACGCGGAGCGGCTCACCGTGCAGAACCTCGCGCAGGGCGCGACCGCCCAGCCGATCGGCGCCGCCGACCTTGACGGCTTCGCGAGCGTCGCGCGGTTCTTCGCCGACCAGAAGATCACCCCCACGGCGGTGGACGTCAAGCCGTACGTGGTGGCGCTGCCCGGGAGCGGGACGTGACCGCCGCCTCCACGGAGGTCGGCCGCACCGAGGCCGACGGCGCGACCGGCGCCGAGACCGGCGGCACGGCGGTGGGCGGCGCGGAGGCCGGCGGCGCGCACCCCGGGCTCGTCGTCCCGCGCCCGCGCGTCCCGAGGCCGCGGCGCCGCGGCGTGACCGTCGCGCTGCGCACCCTCGGCCCGCTCGCGCTGCTCGGCGGCTGGTGGGTCGCGTCCGCGACCGGCGTCCTCAGCCCCGACGTGCTCGCCTCGCCCGCGACGGTCGCGGACGCCGCCCGCGAGCTGTGGTCCGACGGCCAGCTCACCGACGCGCTGCGGGTCTCGCTGACCCGCGCCGTCCTCGGCCTGGCGTTCGGCCTCGCCGCCGGGCTGCTGCTCGGCGTCGTCACCGGCTTCTCCCGCCTGGGCGAGGAGCTGCTGGACTCGCCGCTGCAACTGCTGCGAGCGCTGCCGTTCCTGTCGCTCGTCCCGCTGTTCATGGTGTGGTTCGGGATCGGCGAGTCGGCGCGGATCATCCTCATCGCCGTCGCCACCACGTTCCCGATGTACGTCTCGACCGCGGGCGGCGTCCGGAACGTGGACCGGCGGCTGCTGGAGGCGATGCGCACCTTCGGCCTCGGCGGATGGCGGCTCGTCCGCGAGGTCGTGCTGCCCGGCGCGCTGCCGTCGCTACTCGCCGGGTTCCGGCTGTCGATGACGCTCAGCGTGATCGCGCTGATCGCCGCCGAGGAGATCAACTCCACGTCCGGGATCGGCTACCTGATGACGCAGGCGCAGAGCTTCTCGCGCACCGACATCCTGTCGGTCTGCGTGCTGGTGTACGGGCTGCTCGGGCTGGCCGCCGACCTGCTGGCGCGCGGCGCCGAGCGGCTGCTGATGCCGTGGCGGGCGAAGGGGGCGGCGCGATGAGCGACACCGCGAGCACCGGCACGGCGAGCACGGGCACGGCGAGTACCGCTGTGCACCTGCGGGGCCTGCGCCGGGTCTTCGGGACCCGCGCCGTCCTGGACGGGGTGGACCTCGACATCGAACGCGGCGAGTTCGTCGCGCTCCTCGGCGCGAGCGGCACCGGCAAGACGACGCTGCTGCGCATCCTCGGCGCCCTCGACCGTCCGGACGGCGGCACCGTGCTGGTCCCCGAGGCCCGCACGATCGTGTTCCAGGAGCCGCGGCTGGTGCCGTCCAAGCGCGTCCTCGGCAACGTCGTCGTCGGGCTGCCGCGCGGCGCCGCCGTGCAGGAGCGGGGGCGGCGGGCGCTCGCGGAGGTCGGCCTCGCCGACCACTCCCGGGCGTGGCCGCACACGCTGTCCGGCGGCGAGGCACAGCGTGTCGCGCTGGCGCGCGCGCTGGTCCGCGAGCCGGAACTGCTGCTGCTGGACGAGCCGTTCGCCGCGCTCGACGCGCTGACCCGGCTGCGGATGCAGGACCTCGTCGGGGACCTCGTCCGCACGCACCGCCCGGCGGTGCTGCTGGTCACGCACGACGTGGACGAGGCGATCCGGCTGGCCGACCGGGTCGCGGTGCTGCGGGACGGCCGGCTCGTCACCGACGAGCGGGTGACGGCGCGGCGACCCCGCGACTCCGCCGATCCGGAGTTCACCGCGCTGCGCCGCCGCCTGCTGGCCGACCTCGGCGTCCGGCTCGGCGACCCCGGCCCCGAGCGCGCGGCCGCGCCCGAGCCCGCGCCCGAGCGCAAGCCCGAGGCCGCGCACGAGCCCGACAAGGAGAAGGCCGGACGGCCCTCGGAAGGAGCGATACGTTGACCCGCTTGCATGTCGTGGCGCCGACCCGCGCGCCCGGACGGGCGGTGCTGCCGGACTTCGTCACCGACGTGCGCCCGCGCGCCGTCGAGCCCGAGCACCGCGCGGTGGGCCGCGCCGCCGAGCTGGGCGGGCTGGACGGGGTGCTCGTCCCGTTCGATCCCGGTGGCCACGACCCGCTGGTCCTCGCGGCGGCGGTGCTGCGCGACACCCGGCACGTCCAGGTCGCGGCCGAGTTCCACCCGGCGATCGCGACGCCCGTCTACGCGGCGAAGCTGTCGGCGTCGTTGCAGCGCTACACCGGCGGGCGGCTCGCGTGGCGGCTCGCCGTCGACCTCGCGCCCGACGTCGCGCGCGCACACGGCGACTTCCTGGACGGCCCTGCCCGCTACGCCCGCGCCGACGAGTTCCTCACGATCGCGAAGGGCGTGTGGGGCGAGGGCCCGTACACCTTCGAGGGCGAGCACTTCCAGGTGCTGGACGGCGGCTTCCCCGGCTCGCGCGTCCCGCGCCCGTTCCCGCGCGTGTACCTGTCCGGGACGTCGCCCGAGGCCCTCGCGCTGTCCGCCAAGCACGCCGACGCGCACCTCATCGGCCCGGACGACGACCCCGGCCTCGTCCCCGACGGCGTCGACGCGGCGCTGCGGCTCCGCGCCGACGTCCGGGACGAGACGGCGCTCGCCGACGAGATCCTGCGCCGCGCCGGCGAGGGGATCGCCGAGTTCTTCGTGGAGTCGGCGGCACCCGCCCGTGACGCAGTGCCCGCCCGTGACGTGACGGGCGCCGCCTACTGGCTGGCGCAGCGCGTCCTGCCCCTGCTGCGTAAGGAGACCGAAGGTGTCGGTTGACATCTACTGGCGCATCGCGATGGAGGGCGACGCTCCCGCGCTGCGCCTCGGCGACATCACCCGCGGCGGCTTCGGCCCGTACCTGCCGGGCAGCCTCGGCCCCGGCCTGCGCGGCGGCGCGCCGGACGGCCACGGCCCGCTCGACTACATGGCGGAGGTGGCGCGGGCGACCGAGCGGTCCGGGTTCGTCGGCGGGCTGATGCCGTCGTTCCCCGAGACCGACGACCCGTGGGCGGCGGCCGCCGCGCTCGCCGGGGAGACCACCGCCTACCGGTTCATGATCGCGTTCCAGCCGGGGTTCCTGCACCCCGTCCAGGCCGCGCGGATGTCGGCGTCGCTGCAGGCCGCGACGGGCGGGCGCGTCGTCTACAACATCATCTCCGGGGGCGGCGGCCCGCAGCAGCTGTGGTGGGGCGACAAGGTCGCGCACGACGACCGGTACGCCCGCACGTCGGAGTTCCTCGACGTGCTCAAGGGCGTGTGGGACGGCCCGTTCGACCACGAGGGCCGCTTCTACCGGGTCGAGGGCGCGGCGCTGCCGCCGGAGCTGCGCGGGCAGCCGTTCCCCGAGATCTTCTTCTCCGGGTCGTCGCCCGCCGCGATCGCCGCCGCCGGCCGCCACGCCGACTACTACCTGTCCTGGCTGGAGCCGTTCGACGCGCTCGCCGCGAAGTTCGCGCTCGTCCGCGAGCACAGCGACACGCCCCCGAAGTTCGCGGTCCGCGTCGACGTCCTCGCGCGCGAGACCGAGGAGGAGGCGTGGGAGGAGCTGCGCCAGGGCTGGGCGCGGCTCGGCGAGGCGCCGCGCACCCCGGACGCGTCCGAGTCCGTCGGCTGGCAGCGGGGCCGCGCGTTCACCGCCGACGCGGGCTCCGACCTCCGCGACCTCGAAGTGCAGCCCAACGTGTGGGGCGGCTTCAACCGGCTCCGGCCGGGCCCGCTGTTCGGGCTCGTCGGCGACTACCACCAGGTCGCCGAGCGGCTCGACCAGCTCATCGACCTCGGCGTGGACGCCTTCATCCTCGCGGGCGTCCCGCACCTGGAGGAGGCCCAGCGTGTGGGCCGCCACGTCCTCCCCCTGCTGAAAGGAAAGATCGCATGACCCTGCGCGTCGGCTACTTCCCGCAGAACAACTCGCTGTGGGTGCTGCGGCACCGCGGCATCCTGGAGCGGTCCGTCCCGGACGTGGAGTGGGTGGACCTGCGGTCGCTGCCCGCCGGCGACCGGCCCGCGCCGACCGAGGGCCTCCCGTCCGGGCACGGCGACCACCTGTTCGACGGCGGCTACGACTTCATCGGCACCGGCTCCACGCCGCCCGTCACCGCGCAGGCGAAGGGGCACGACGTCGTCTACGTCGCGATCTCCGGGCCGCGGGTGGAGAACGGCCGGATCGTCGTCCCGGACGACTCGCCGATCGCGGGCCCCGCCGACCTCAAGGGCCGCCGCGTCGCGCTCGGGCACGGCTCCTGGCAGACCACCCTGCTGCTGCTCGCGCTGGAGAAGGCGGGCCTGAGCTGGAGCGACATCGAGCCCGTGGACGCCTACGGCAACGCGGCCGAGCTGTTCCTGAACGGCGACGTCGACGCCTGGGTCGGGTCCTACCCCTACCTCACCGACGTGGAGAAGCGGCGTCCCGTCCGGACGGTCATCGAGACGCCCGGCCTGTTCAGCCACCGCTCGCTGTGGTTCACCAGCCGGGCGTTCGCGACGGAGCGGCGCGACGAGCTGGCCGCGATCGTCGCCGCGCTGAAGGAGTCGGACGCCTGGATCGAGGCGAACCCGCGCGAGGCCGCGAAGCTGTTCGCCGCCGACGACGGCGGCGACCTCGACGCGTGGGAGCACGCGCTGCGCACCCGCCCGTGGGGGCTGAACCCGGTGGACGAGGGCTTCGTCGCCGAGCAGCAGCACGCCGCCGACCTCTTCCACGCCAACGGCCTGATCCCGCGCCCGGTCTCCGTCGCCGACGCGGTCCTGCCGGAGGTCAACGCCCTGGTCTCCGCGCCCGCGTCCTGATCCGCGCGCGCGGCGCCCTTCCCAACGGAGGTACAGAGTTGTAGCGTTTACTGTTTTGAATCGTTCGTGATTCGTTAAGGTAATCTGGGGTCCATGTGCGCATCGCAGACCCCGACCACCGCCGAGGAACTGCGCGGTGCCGGCCTGCGGGTGACCGCCGCCCGCGTCGCGCTGCTGGAGACCGTCCGGGAGGGCGACCACCTCGACGTCGAGGGGATCGCCGCCGGAGTCCGCGACCGCGTCGGCCACATCTCGCTGCAGGCCGTCTACGAGGCCGTCCACGCCCTCACCAAGGCCGGGCTGGTGCGCCGCATCGAGCCCGCCGGGAGCCCCGCCCGCTTCGAGGGACGCGTCGGCGACAACCACCACCACCTGGTGTGCCGTAGCTGCGGCGCCGTCAAGGACGTCGACTGCGCCGTGGGCCACCCGCCCTGCCTGGACCCGGTCGACGACGCCGGCTACCTCATCGACGAGGCCGACGTCACGTTCTGGGGCCTGTGCCCGCAATGCCGCGAGCAGGCCGGCTGACCGCAGAACCTTCCACCGGCACGCGACGGCCGGGGGCCGGCGGGGCGGCGCCGCGGCCCCCGGCCGAGCGGGGCGGCCCCGCGGACTCAGGAAAAAACAGGATGAACCACAAATAAAACCACACCCCCCCATAGCACACCAACAAGAC
>NZ_JBEPCJ010000095.1:0-42289 GCF_040299565.1 Spirillospora sp. NPDC000708 | reverse complement strand
GTCGCGGGCGCCGACCTCGGCGCGCTCGGGCCGGCCGCGCGGGCGGCGCTGCGGCGCCGCGCCATCGGCTACGTCTTCCAGGACCTCAACCTGATCCCCGCGCTCACCGCGGTGGAGAACGTGATGCTGCCGCGCGAGCTCGACGGCGCCCGCGCGCGCCGGGCCAGACGCGAGGCGTACCGGGCGCTCGCCGCGGTCGGCGTCGGCGACCTGGCCGAACGGTTCCCCGACGAGCTGTCGGGCGGCCAGCAGCAGCGCGTCGCGATCGCCCGCGCGCTCGTCGGCGACCGCCGGCTCCTGCTCGCCGACGAGCCGACCGGCGCCCTCGACAGCCACGCCGGCGAGGAGATCATGCGCGCGCTGCGGGCCCGCTGCGACGAGGGCGCCGCCTGCCTGATGGTCACGCACGAGTCGCGGCACGCCGCGTGGGCCGACCGGGTCGTGTTCCTGCGGGACGGCCGGATGGTCGACTCCACGCCGGGCCGCACCGGACCCGAGTCCCTCCTGGAGGCCGGGTGAGCGCCTACGGCGCCGCGCTGCGGCTCGCCCGCCGGGACGCGCTGCGCGCCAAGGGCCGCACCGCCCTCGTCATCTGCATGATCGGCCTGCCCGTGACGGCGATCGTCGCGCTGGCCGTGCTCTTCGAGACCAGCGCCTGGTCGGCGCGCGAGTCGCTGCCGTACGAGATCGGCGCCGCCGACGCCCGGCTCACCGGCGCGGCGCACGCGCCGGTCGGGCAGACGGCCGACGGCCAGGACATCATCAAACCGCGGGCGTCCGGGGGCGGCGACGCCGAGCGGCCCTGGACCACCCCGGAGATCACCCGGCGGGTCGCGGCGGCGTTCGGGCCGTCCGCGCGCGTCCGGCCGCTGGAGACCGGCGGCCGGATCGCGCTGCGGACCGCCCGCGGCTACCGCGGCGCCGACCACATCGGCCTCGACCTGCGCGACCCCATGACCCGCGGCATGCTCGAGATCACCGGTGGCCGGGCGCCCGCGCGGCCCGGCGAGGTGGCGCTCGCCCCCTCGCTCGGCTTCCGGCTCGGCTCGGACGTCCAGATCGACCGGTCGGGGACGACCGCGCGGGTGGTGGGGCACGTGCGGGACCCGCGCGAGCCCCGCCGGGCCCTCGCGCTCACCCTGCCCGGCGCGGTGCCGGGCCTGACGGCGCCCCGCCCGCAATGGCTGGTCGCCGGGGCCGGCCCGGTGACCTGGGACGAGGTGACCGCGCTCAACCGGAGCGGGATCACCGTGCTCTCCCGGGCGGTCGTGTCGGACCCGCCCGCGCGGGCTCGCGAGGAGTCCGTTCCGGCCGCCGGCCCGGACGGCACCGGTGTCGCCGTCGTCGCGATGGCCGTCGCCGTGGTCGTGCTGGAGGTCGTGCTGCTCGCCGGCCCCGCCTTCGCGGTGGGCGTGCGGCGGCAGCGGCACCGGCTGGCGCTGGTCGCCGCGTGCGGCGGCGACGCCCGGCACCTGCGCGCCGTCGTGCTGGCCGGCGGCCTGGTCCTCGGGGGCGCCGCCGCGGTGGCCGGAGCACTGCTCGGGCTGCTCGCGGCGGCCCTGGCCAAGCCGCTGTCCAAGGAGTTCCTCGGCGTCGTCCTCGGCCCGTACGAGGTGCCGTGGGCGCTGGTCGCCGTGACGATGCTGCTCGGCGCGGGCAGCGGCGTCCTGGCCGCCCTCGTGCCCGCCCTGCAGGCCGCCCGGATGGACGTCGTCGCCGCGCTCGCCGGGCGCCGGGAGGCCATCCGGGCGCGCCGCGGCTGGCCGGTCGCGGGCGCGGTCCTCGTGCTGCTCGGCGTCGCGGCCTCCCTGTTCGGCACCCGCGCGCTGCACGAGCTCGGGGCCGCGCTGGGCGCCGCCGCGATCGTCATCGGATGCGTCATGGCCACGCCGTGGCTGGTCGGCGCGGCGGGCCGGGGCGCCCGGTGGCTCCCGCTGCCGCTGCGCCTGGCCGTCCGGGACGGGGCGCGCAACCGGGGCCGCGCCGCCCCGGTCGTCGCGGCGATCATGGCGGCGGTCGCCGGGGTCACCGTGTTCGCGATCGGCGTCGCCAGCGACGCCCGGCAGGAGCGCGCCGAGTACGAGCCCCGGCTGCCGATGGGGTCGGCGATGGTCCGGCCGCCCCTGGGGAAGGCGGACGCCGTCACCGCCGCGATCGGGCGGGAACTGCCCCGGCTGCCGCTGGTCCCGCTGCGGACGCTGCCGGGGGAGGGGGCGGAGTGCGGTCAGGCCGACACCGCGAAGTGCCCGTCCGTCGGTTTCGCCTCCGGGCCGTCCCGGACCAGGACGGTCGTGCTCGACAACGTCGTCGGCGGTGCGCGCGAGGCGCGCCTGCTGCTCGGCCGCGACGATCCCGCCGTGACGGCCGCGCTCGCCGCCGGGAAGGTCGTCGTCTTCGGGTCCCCGCCGCTGCCCGGCGGCACCACGACCCTGACGGTCTCGTACTGGAAGGACGACCGACGGCACACGCTGCGGACGGTGCGCGGCGTCCCGGCGGTCGCCGTCCGCGAGGACCCGCACGTCCAGGCCCTCGTGCCGCCGTCGGTCGCGGCGCTCGCCCGGGTGCCCGTGCGGACCGAGGCGCTCGGCGTCGACCGGGCCGACCACCGGGTCACCGAGGCGGAGCAGGCCCGGCTGACCGAGGTCCTCGCCGCCTTCACCGACACCGACGACACCGTCTACGTGGAACGCGGGCACGTCGATTCGCCCTCGCCGATGCTGCTCGCGCTCGCGATCGCCGGGGCCGTCCTGGCCTTCGGCGGCACGATGATCGCGACGGGGCTGGCGGCCGCGGACGCCCGGCCCGACCTGGCGACGCTCGCGGCGATCGGCGCCCGGCCGGGCACCCGCCGGCTGCTGTCGATGGGCCAGGCCGGGTTCGTGGCCGTCCTCGGCTGCTGGCTCGGCATCGCGGCCGGATTCGTGCCCGGCGTCGCGGTCGCCCGCCCGCTCACCGAGGTCGCGGCGGTGCCGGCCGGCCCGGACGGGGCGCCCGCGGTCCCCGGGCACGGCCCGACCCTGGACGTCCCGTGGTCGCTCCTCCTGGCCGTCGGGGTGGCCGTCCCGCTGCTGGCGGTGGTGGCCGCCGCCGTGTTCACGCGCCGCGGCCTGCCCCTGACCCACCGTCCCGCCGACTGACGGGTCTCGCCGCGCCTCAACGGGCCCCGCCGGCGGGGTGAGGGGCATCGGTGGGGGCCGTGGAGGGGCTGGTAGCGTCCGGCGCGTGGCGGAGGTGGAGGCGGTCGCGGCGGAGGGGCCGGTCGGTGCGGGACGCCTCGGCACGCGGGCTCGGCGGCACATCTGGGCGATCGCGGCGCTCGTCACGGCGAGCGCCGCGCTCGACTCCGCGTTCGCGCTGCTGCGGCTGCGCGCGTTCCGGGCCAGCACCTACGACCTCGTGATCTTCGACCAGGCGGTCCGGTCCTACAGCCGGTTCGGCGCGCCGGTCGCGATCGTCAAGGGCGTCCACAACGGGTTCGGGCCCGGCTTCTCCGTGCTCGGCGACCACTTCTCGCCGCTCCTCGCGGTGCTGGCGCCGCTGTACTGGATCCACGACGGCCCGGGGACGCTGCTGGTCGCCCAGGGCGTGCTGTTCGCGCTGGCGATCGTGCCGATCTGGCGGTTCGCCGAGCGCCGGCTCGGCGCGGGCGCCGGGTACTGCGCGGCGGGCGCGTACGCGCTGTCGTGGCCGGTCGCCGAGGCGCTCGCGTTCGACTTCCACGAGGTCGCGTTCGTCCCGCTGCTGTCGGCGGTGATGATCGAGCGGTACAACGCGGGGCGGCGCGGCCGGGCGGCGCTCGCCGCGTTCCTCCTGCTGCTGGTCAAGGAGGACATGGGCCTGCTCCTCGCGGGGTTCGGGCTGTTCCTGCTGACCCGCCGGGGGGAGCGGCGCGCCGGACTGGCCTACCTGGCCGCGGGCGGCGCCGCGACGGCGGTGTGCTCGAAGATCGCCATCGCGGCCTTCGGCGGCGACAACGATTACTACTGGGCCTACACCTCGCTCGGCCGGGACCTCCCGCACGCCGCCGCGCACGTCCTGACGCACCCGTGGGACGCGGTCGCGCTGATCGGCACCCCGCCCGCCAAGCTCGCCATGATGGGGCTGCTCGTCCTGCCTCTGCTGCTGCTCCCGCCGGCGTCCCCGCTGACGCTGGTCGCCCTGCCGCCGCTGCTGGAGCGGATGCTCGCCGACCGCTTCGCCAACTGGTGGGCGCCGCACTACCACTACAACGCGTTCATCGTCGCGGTGCTCGTCCTGGCCGCTGTGGACGGCGCCGCGCGCCTGCGGGAGAACGCCTGGCTACGCTCCCGCGCCCGCCGGCTCGGGCGGTTCGGGAGGCGCCTGAGCCCCGGGTGGGTCCCGGCGGCCGGCCTGCTGGCCGCGGCGATCATCACCGTGCCGTTCTTCGCGTTCGGGGATCTCAGCGATC
This sequence comes from Spirillospora sp. NPDC000708, assembly GCF_040299565.1. Lineage (NCBI taxonomy): Bacteria > Bacillati > Actinomycetota > Actinomycetes > Streptosporangiales > Thermomonosporaceae > Spirillospora > Spirillospora sp. NPDC000708. The sequence goes on along the minus strand of NZ_JBEPCJ010000095.1, from coordinate 37,860 downwards.
CCGCGCTCTACCGCCGCAACGAGCGCGCCTCGGCCGCCGCCGCGGCGGTCGCGAAGGTCCCGGACGGGGCGCTGGTGGAGGCCGCCAACGGTGTCGGGCCGGGCCTCAGCGGACGGACCCGCGTGCTCCTGTGGGACTGGCAGCCGCGCAACGCCCCGTGGGTCGTCGCGGACGTGCGGCGGCACACGTTCCCGTTCCCGTCGGTGGCCGAGCAGCAGCGGCGGGTCGCCCTGCTGAGGGCGTCCGGCTACCGGGAGGTGTTCGGCCGGGACGGCTACGTCGTGCTGCACCGGGACGGCCCGGACCCCTGGTGAGCGCGCCGTCCGCCGCCGCCGGGAAAGGCGGCGATCGTTTGGACGGATTGTCCAATGACCTTTGCGCGCCGGGGCGGTCAGAATGCCGGTGGAGATGGCTTCCAGGGTAAAAGAACCTATCCTTTTGGCGCACCTTGCCGGATACTTGAAGAAAGTCGCGACGGCCACGGCCGGCGCGGGAGCACCTGCGCGAACGCTCACGTGACCGCCGCCGGAACGGCGCTGGGGCGTGCACATGGACGGCGAGAGGCCGACAGGGACCGGACCGGGACGGCCGGCCGGGCGCGCGGCGCAATTCCTCACCGGCGCGGCAATGCCGCGGCCGGCGAAACGCCCGTTCCGCATTGGCGGTGATCGGGCCGGCAATGGCGCGGAGAGGTGACGTGCAGGCGCGAGAGGACAACGGCGTCCGGCGCTGGGAGACGTGCGGGAGGGCCTGGATCGGCGTCCTCCGGCACGTGTGGGCGGCCGGTGTCGCCGGCATGGAGGACGCGGGGCCGATCATCGAAGGGCCCCCGCTGCTGTTCGAGATCGACTCGCTGAGCTGGGAGGACCCGATCCTGCGCGAGTACGGCGACCGCGCGCGCCTCGCGCACCGCGACCGGGAGCGCGACCGGGACGCGGCGGCCGGCCGGTACGGGCCCCGGCTGCGCGACATCGACGGCGTCGACCAGCTGCACTGGGTCGTCGGCCTGCTGCGGGCCCGGCCGTGGACGACCAGCGCCTGGATCTCGCTGACGCTGCCGGGCGGCGACGCCGCCGCCGTGCCGTGCCTGACCGCGCTGTCGTTCCGCATCCGCGGCTACCGGCTGATCATGACCGGGATGTTCCGGTCCCAGGACGTCTTCCGCGGCTACCTGGCCTACGTCCCGCTGCGCGAGGTCCAGCTGCACGTGGCCGGGCGGCTGGGGCTGCCGGCCGGGCCGCTGCGGATCTTCGTGGACGTCCCGCACGTCCGGGTCGCCGACGCCGAGCGGGTCGCCGCCGTGCTGGCCGCGGTGCCCGAGCCGAACGCCGCCTGACGGGCGGCGCCCGTCCGGAGCCGGCCCCGGCCGCGCGACCAGGGGTAAGGGCGGCGCGGGCCCGGCGGACACCCCGGAGTTACCGACGGGTCTTTCCCTGTCGCGAACCCCGCCGCCCGCCGGGGGATAGACTCGCCGCTGGGGGCGAGGGCACGACGAGGTGACTCGCGCACTTCACCTGCACATCAGCCGAACATCCGACTTCCGAAGGACTGTTTCCTTGAGCAAGCCCGTCGTCCTCGTCGCAGAAGAGCTCTCCCCGGCCGGCATCGCCGTGCTGGAATCCGACTTCGAGGTCCGTCACGTCGACGGCAGCGACAAGGCCAAGCTGCTGCCGGCCGTCGCCGACGTCGACGCCCTGATCGTCCGCAGCGCCACCAAGGTCACCGCCGAGGTCTTCCAGCACGCCGGGAGGCTGCGCGTGGTCGCGCGGGCCGGCGTCGGCCTTGACAACGTCGACGTGGAGGCCGCCACCAAGGCCGGCGTCATGGTCGTCAACGCGCCGACCTCCAACATCGTCACCGCCGCCGAGCACGCGATCGCCCTCCTGCTGGCCACCGCCCGGAACGTTCCGCAGGGCCACTCCGCGCTCAAGCAGGGCGAGTGGAAGCGGTCCAAGTACACCGGCGTCGAGCTGCAGGGCAAGACCGTCGGCGTGCTCGGCCTCGGCCGCATCGGCGTGCTGGTCTCCCAGCGCCTCGCCGCCTTCGACATGAACGTGATCGCGTTCGACCCGTACGTGCAGGCGGCCCGCGCGGCCCAGCTCGGCGTGAAGCTCGTCACCCTGGACGAGCTGCTCCAGCAGAGCGACTTCATCACCGTCCACCTGCCGAAGACCCCCGAGACCCTCGGCCTCATCGGCGACCGCGAGCTGCACCAGGTCAAGCCGAGCGTGCGGATCGTCAACGCCGCGCGCGGCGGGATCGTTGACGAGGAGGCGCTCGACCTCGCGCTGAAGGACGGCCGGGTCGCCGGCGCCGGCATCGACGTGTTCAGCAGCGAGCCCTGCACCGACAGCCCGCTGTTCGTGCACGACAACGTGGTCGTCACCCCGCACCTCGGCGCCAGCACGCACGAGGCGCAGGAGAAGGCGGGCACGCAGGTCGCCCGCTCGGTGAAGCTGGCGCTGTCCGGCGAGTTCGTGCCGGACGCGGTGAACGTCCAGGGCGGCGCGGTCGCCGAGGACGTCAAGCCCGGCCTGCCGCTGGCCGAGAAGCTCGGCCGGATCTTCACCGCCCTCGCCGGCGGCGTGCCCGTCCGGCTGGACGTGGTGGTGCGCGGCGAGATCGCCGAGCACGACGTCAAGGTGCTGGAGCTGGCCGCGCTCAAGGGCGTGTTCTCGGACGTCGTCGAGGAGTCGGTGACCTTCGTCAACGCCCCGCTGCTGGCCCGCGACCGGGGCGTCGAGGTCACCCTCACCACCAGCGAGGACAGCCCCGACTGGCGGAACGTGGTGCAGGTGCGCGGCACGATGGGCGACGGCGGCGTGGTGTCGGTGTCCGGCACGCTGACCGGCCCGAAGCACGCCGAGCGGATCATCGAGATCAACGGCTACAACATGGAGCTGGTGCCGACCGCGCACATGGCGTTCTTCTCCTACGTCGACCGCCCGGGCATCGTCGGCGCCGTCGGCAAGCTGCTCGGCGACGCCGAGGTCAACATCGCCGGCATGCAGGTCGGCCGGGACGCCAAGGGCGGCAAGGCGCTGATCGCGCTGACCGTCGACTCCGGCATCCCGTCGCAGCTCGTCGACGCGATCTCCGCCGAGGTGGGCGCCGACATGGGCCGCCGCGTCGACCTGGACTGACCCGGGAGAGCGAGAGGTGACCGCCGCGGGCGGGCGTCCGGCACGGGCCGGGTGCCCGCCCGTCGTGGTCGTGAGCACCGTCACGTCTCATATGTTGAGATTTTACGCCACGGGTCGGGACAGTCGCCTGGACGGCGGGTACCGTCGAAGGCAGTCATGCGGCGTTTCGTGGTAATCCTTCGCTGCCGCAGCGGGGCCTGACATCGGCGGGCCGGCGCCGCTGCGGAGGTTCGACCCGGCCATGAGCCCGATTCCGCGCCCGGACCCGTGCGAACCACGCGTCCCGGGCGGCCCGGCATCCAGAGTCTCGGCGATTCGGAGCGAATCATGAACGACACCACCCGTACCGGCACGCCCGCGGACGACGCCGCGGAGGAGGCCGCCCGCGCCCTGCAGACGGCCCTGGACCGCCGCGACAACGGCGGCCACCCCTCGCGGTAGCGCGGCCCCGGGCCTCCCGGCAGACGCGCCGGCGCGGCATGACAGGGTGAACGCCATGCCGTCGCCGATGCCCGCCGGGGCCGGGGAGGTCGCGGAGGCGCTGCGCGCCGCCGGGCGCCTCGGGCCCTACTTCGAGATCACCACGGACCCGGCCGAGGAGGCCGACCCGACCTGGCGCCCGCTGCCCGAGCGCGACCCCGCGCGGCTCGCCGGCCTCACCGGCCTGTACGCCGAGCGGCTCGGCACCCGCGAGCGGCGCGTCGCCGCGTCCATCCTGTTCCAGGGCCTCGCGTCGCGCCTGTGGTCGCCGGTCGTCGCGGCGGCGGCCCGGGGCGTCGTCCCCGACCTGTCCGGCCTGCACTGGCGGTGGGCGCCCGGCGCCCCCATCGCGCTCTGGCTGGCCGAACCGCGCGGGCACCGGGCCGACGGCACCGCCGAAGCGGCCGGCCTGGTCCACGACGCGGTCGTGACCGGCCAGCTGGAGCCGCTGCGCGCGACGATGCTCACCTTCACCCGCCTCGCGGACGGCCTGCTGTGGGGGAACGCGGCGTCGGCCCTCGCCGGCGGCCTGAACGTCGGCCCGCCCGACGGCGCCCGCGCCGCGCTCGTCCGCGAACTCCTGGCCCGGCCCCCGCTGGCGGGCGCCGGGGTGTTCGGCCCGCGCGGCTTCGTCCGGCGCAACTGCTGCCTGTACTACCGCGTCCCGCCCGGCGGCGAGATGTGCGGCGACTGCGGCCTGCGCCGCCCGCCGCGCCGCGACGGGCCGCCGCCACGGGTGCGCCCGTGACGGCGGCCGGCGGCGGTCAGGCCGGGACGGCGGCCCGGTGGCGGGCCACCGAACGCTCGGTCAGGTAACCGAACAGCAGCCCGATCGTGCTCCACAGGACGAGCTGGACGCCCAGGGACGCGAGCCGGAAGTCCCACAGGACCGTGGCCGGGAAGTGCTCCGGAACCGCCTCGGGCTCCGGCGTGAGCCGGTACACGACCGCCAGCAGGACGGCGTAGCCGGCCGCGGTCGCCGTGATCGCGTTCCAGGCGCCGAGCCGGGGGACGAGGCGGCGGCACACGATCACCGCCGCGGTCGTCGCCAGGATCCCCAGCGCCATCATGCAGAAGTACAGCGCCGTCCTGCCGCCGATCGTGGTCGGGTTGCCGACCGCCGGGGGCGTCGCCGGGTACTTCAGGAACGGCACCAGCTCGATCGCCACGAACCCGGCGAGGGCTACCAGGGCGGCGGTGGCGCGCGCGCCGAGCCGTCCTAGCCGTCCGGACGCGAAGGCGAACGCGATCGAGAACAGCCCGCCGAGCGCCGTCCCGTACACCGCCATGGCGGTGGTCAGGCCGGCGGTCCTCTGCACGGTGCGGCCGACGACCTCCGGCTCGTGCCCGGCGTGCTCGGCGTGCGCCCTGGCCTCCTCGAACGCGATGGCGTGCCCGACCTGCGGCTCCCCGTACAGCCACGCGACGACCAGGGCGAGGGCGGCAGCGGCCAGGCCCGCGAGCATCCCGCGGACCAGCAGTGCTCTCATCATCGGCGCGGCCTAGTGGCAGGGGAAGCCGAGCAGGTGCCGGCCGTCGTGGGTGAACTCGTGCACCCAGGTGCCGCCGAAGACCGACGTCGCGCCCTGCTCGGCGCCGACGAAGTAGATCAGGATCGCGGCCAGCACGACGGCGAGCACCGCCCATGGCACGATGTCGCGGATCGGCAGGCGCAGGGGCGCCGCGGACGGCTCGGCCTGCGGGGACGTGGCGGACGGTACGGCGGACTCGGCCATGTCGGGTCTCCTCACGGGGTGCACTCGCCCCGGTTGCGGGAGGACGACGGGTCAGTGTCCTGACTCCCAGATCGCCGTCTCCCTCCGACCTTCCCGCCGGTGCGGCCGGCCGTGGTCGTGCTGGGGGAGACTCCCTGGTCACAGTGGCGGGACCGTCCTGGATTCGCACCAGGTTCCTGCGCACCGTCGCCTCGATGTGAACTTGTCGAGGAGAGCGTCTCCTCTCCCCACCGGCGCGTCAAGCCCGCGAAGGGTGACAAAGGTGACGTTCGCGCCGCCGTCCGCGGCGATCGTCCGCGGCCGCCGGGACCGCCCCGCCGAGACACCGATACCGGGATATGAGACGCAAGCCCAAGCAGTGAGACGTTTGCAGTACAGTACGCCCATGGCTTCCCGCAGCATTCGTCTGGCCGTCATTCCCGGTGACGGGATCGGCCCCGAGGTGGTCGCCGAGGGACTGAAGGTCCTCGAGGCCGTCGCCCCGTCCAGCGGCCTCGCGTTCGAGCAGACCTCCTACGACCTGGGCGCCGCCCGCTGGCACCGGACCGGGGAGACGCTGCCCGACTCGGTGCTGGAGGAGCTGCGCGGCCAGGACGTCATCCTGCTCGGCGCCGTCGGCGACCCGAGCGTCCCGAGCGGGACGCTGGAGCGCGGGCTGCTGCTGCGGACCCGGTTCGAGCTCGACCACTACGTCAACCTCCGCCCGGTGAAGCTGTTCCCGGGCGTGAAGACCCCCCTCGCCGACGTCACGCCCGACGACATCGACATGGTCGTCGTCCGCGAGGGCACCGAGGGCCCCTACACGGGCGTCGGCGGCGTCCTGCGCAAGGGCACCGAGCACGAGGTCGCCACGCAGGAGAGCGTGAACACCGCCTTCGGCGTCGAGCGGGTCGTCCGTTACGCGTTCGAGGTCGCGGCGTCGCGCCCGCGCAAGAAGCTGACGCTCGTCCACAAGGACAACGTCCTGACCTTCGCCGGTGATCTCTACCAGCGCGTCATGAAGCGGGTCGGTGCGGAGTACCCGCAGGTCACGACCGACTACTGCCATGTCGACGCGGCCACCATGTTCTTCGTCGGCCAGCCGCAGCGGTTCGACGTCGTCGTCACCGACAACCTGTTCGGCGACATCATCACCGACATCGGCGCCGCGATCGCCGGCGGCATCGGGCTCGCCGCGTCCGGGAACGTCAACCCCGACCGGACGGCGCCGTCGATGTTCGAGCCGGTGCACGGCAGCGCGCCCGACATCGCGGGGCAGGGCAAGGCCGACCCGACCGCCACGATCCTGTCGGTCGCGATGCTGCTCGACCACATCGGCGCGGGCGAGGCCGCCCGCCGCGTCGAGCAGGCCGTCTCCGACGACCTGGCCGAGCGCGGCGCGCTCGGGACGCGGTCGACCGCCCAGATCGGCGACGCGATCGCCAAGCGAGTATCGGGCTGAGGGCGCGCCTCTCTGGCCACGAGCAGGGACACTCCGGGCGCGCCTCGCGGCGCGCCCGGTTTTCCGTATGCGCCGCGTGCGAGGAGTGGGGTCGAGGAACAAAGTACGACAATAGGGACTAAGGACGCCGCAGCGGCAATGGGGCCGCGCCGGCGATCGGGAGAGGACGAACGGCGATGAGCGACACCCTGGACTTCGAGATCACGCTGACCGAGCGGCCCGCGACGGCCGCCGAGCGCGAGCGCGTCCTGGCCGATCCGGGCTTCGGCCGGTACTTCACCGACCACATGATCACCATCCGGTACTCGGCGGACCGGGGGTGGTACGACGCGAAGCTCGAACCGTACGGGCCGATCCCGATGGACCCGGCCAGCCAGGTGTTCCACTACGCCCAGGAGCTGTTCGAGGGCCTCAAGGCCTACAAGCAGCCGGACGGCTCGATCGTCACCTTCCGGCCGTACATGAACGCGGCCCGGATGAACCGATCCGCCAAGCGGATGGCCATGCCGCAGATCCCCGAGCAGCTGTTCGTCGACGCCGTCGAGCTGCTGGTCGCCACCGACAAGGCGTGGGTGCCCGACACCGAGGGGCACAGCCTCTACCTGCGGCCGTTCATGTTCGCCACGACCCGCGCCCTCGGCGTGAACAGCCCGGCGCACGAGTTCCTCTTCATGATCATCGCGTCCCCGTCCGGGCTGTACTACCCGCGCGGGATCAAGCCCGTCTCGGTGTGGCTGTCGCAGGACTACACCCGCGCGGCGCCCGGCGGCACCGGCGAGGCCAAGTTCGGCGGCAACTACGCCGCGTCGTTCGCGGGCCAGGCCGAGGCCGTCGCGCAGGGCTGCGACCAGGTCGTCTGGCTCGACGCGGTGGAGCACCGCTGGGTCGAGGAGGTCGGCTCGATGAACCTGATGTTCGTCTACGGCTCCGGTTCCGACGCCCGGCTGCTCACCCCGGCGCTCACCGGCACGCTCCTCGCGGGCGTCACCCGCGACTCGATGCTCACGCTCGCCCCGGACCTCGGCATCCCCGCCGAGGAGGGCAAGATCAGCATCGACGAGTGGCAGGCCGGCTGCGCGTCCGGCGAGATCACCGAGGTGTTCGGCTGCGGCACCGCCGCGATCATCAGCCCGGTCGGCCGGGTCAGGGGCCGCGACCGCGAGTGGACGATCGGCGACGGCGAGCCCGGCGAGATCTCCATGAAGCTGCGGCAGGAGCTGGTCGGCATCCAGTACGGCACCCGCCCCGACCCCTACGGCTGGGTCCACAAGATCGCCTGATCCGTGGTGGCGCCCGATGGCGCGCCCGTCCCCGGGTGCGCGCCATCGGGCGCGGTCATGGCCGGCCGCGTCAGCGGCCGTAGCGGACCGAGGTGGTGAGCGCCGAGCCCGCGGTCTTCGGGCTCACCCCCCGCGCGTCCGGGTTGATCGCGTAGTGGAAGGCGAACCCGACGAAGGCCCGTCCGGGCCTGCCGCCGACCTGCACCGGGAAGGTGCAGGTGCCCGAGAGGACGTAGACCTTGCGGACGCGGTGCGGCCGGACCGTGGAGTGCCAGACGTAGCCGACCGGGACGACGTGCCGGTCGTGGTAGCGGCCGTTCAGCCCGGTCGCCGTGCAGACCGCGTTGCCCCGCGCGATCGCCTTCAGCCTGCCGTTGGTGATCTGGAACGACCACGCCATCGGGTACTGCCGCGAGTACCGCCCGGTGAGCTTCACCTGCGCGTGGAACGCGCCGATCCGGTCCCGGTGCGCGAAGCTCTGATGCCGTTTGGTGAACACGAAGTATTGGGCCGCCGCGTCCGGGGCACGGTGCCTCGGACGGTTCTGCGCGGACGCGGCCGAGGCGGCGCCGAGCGCCATTGCCAGAGCCGTTCCGGAGATCACGGCCGTCCGGCCGAATGTGTGCATGCGCATGACAGGCATTCCCTTCGGAAATGGTCGCCGCCCGCCGGGTCCGGCGGGCGGCCGTGCCGGGTCCGCCGCGGGGCTCCTCAGCTCCGGCCCGCCCGCCGCACGTCCAGCGCGCGGTAGGCGTAGCCGTCCTGCTCGGCTTCCTCCCAGGTGAACAGCACGCTCTCACCGGGATCCAGGGAGGCGAAGCCGCCGGGTGCGGTGCGGACGGCGGAGAAGTGCGCCCAGACCTCGCCCGGGACGTCCGGCGAGACGAGCACGCCCCAGCCGTTCTCGTCGTCCCAGGACGCGACCGTTCCGCGAACCGGATCCCCGCTCATCGCAAATCCCTCCTCCGGCGGACAGCGCGATCCTCGGTCATTCACCCGGCCATGCGCAAGCGTGTTTACGCGATGAAAACCTTACTTAACCATGGGAGATCATTTCCCGCACTTCTATAAAGCGTTATCGGCTGAAATGGCGGAGGAGTTCGCGATGTGCGCCGCTTGTCTCGTCGTCTCAGCATCCGAGACAGGTGTCCCATGCACGGCGGGCGGTGTGGCAGACTGGGCCGCATCATGCGCCTCAGCCTCGTCATTATCGGCTGGCGCGCCGGCAACTAACGGGACACCGCCGGCGCGCAGACCTCTCACGTCCGTGAGGGGTCTTTTTTGTGCCCTGGCGCTGATCACCCATTCCTGGGGGGACCCACACCATGCACGGCGACGACTTCCACGTCTACGACACCACGCTCCGCGACGGCTCGCAGCAGGAGGGGCTGAACCTCTCCGTCGGCGACAAGCTCGTCGTCGCACGCCACCTGGACGACCTGGGCGTCGGCTTCATCGAGGGCGGCTGGCCCGGAGCCAATCCCAAGGACACCGAGTTCTTCAGGCGGGCTCGAACAGAGCTCGACCTGAGGCACGCGCGGCTCACCGCGTTCGGCGCGACCCGCCGGGCCGGGGTGAAGGCGGCCGACGACCCCCAGGTCGCCGCCCTGCGCGAATCCGGCGCGTCCGTCGTGACCCTGGTCGCCAAGAGTCACGACAGGCACGTCGAGCTGGCCCTCCGCACGACCCTGGAGGAGAACCTCGCGATGATCCGCGACACGGTCTCCCACCTGCGTGCGGAGGGCCAACGAGTCTTCCTGGACGCCGAGCACTTCTTCGACGGCTACAAGGCCAACCGCGCCTACGCGCTGGAGGCCGTGCGCACCGCCGCCGAGGCGGGCGCGGACGTCGTCGCGCTCTGCGACACCAACGGCGGCATGCTGCCCGACGAGCTGGCCGACGTCGTCCACGAGGTCGTCGGCCTCGGCGTCCGCGTCGGCATCCACTGCCACGACGACTCCGGCTGCGCGGTCGCGAACTCGCTCGCCGCCGTGAAGGCCGGCGCGACCCACGTCCAGGGCTGCGCGAACGGCTACGGCGAGCGCAGCGGCAACGCCAACCTGTTCACCGTCATCGGGAACCTCCAGCTCAAGCGGGGCATGGACCTGGTATCGGACGCCCAGCTGGCCGAGATGACCCGGATCGCGCACGCGGTCTCCGAGGTCACCAACGTCGCGCCCAGCTCCCAGCAGCCCTACGTCGGCCTGTCGGCGTTCGCGCACAAGGCCGGGCTGCACGCCTCCGCCGTCAAGGTCGACCCGGACCTCTACCAGCACATCGACCCGGCGGCCGTCGGCAACGACATGCGGATGCTGGTCTCCAGCATGGCGGGCCGGGCGTCCGTGGAGCTGAAGGGCCGCGAGCTCGGCTACGACCTGTCCGGCGACAAGGCCAAGGCCGTCGTGGACAAGGTCAAGGAGCTGGAGTCCACCGGCTACACCTTCGAGGCCGCGGACGCCTCGTTCGAGCTGCTGCTGCGCGAGGAGCTGACCGGCGTCCGGCAGCGGCACTTCGAGGTCGAGTCGTGGCGGTCCATCGTGGAGCGCCGCCCGGACGGCTCCATGGTCAGCGAGGCGACCGTCAAGCTGCACGCCAAGGGCGAGCGGATCATCGCGACCGGCGAGGGCAACGGGCCCGTCAACGCCCTGGACAACGCGCTGCGCATCGCGCTCGGCCGGCTCTACCCGGAGCTGGCGCGGCTGGAGCTCGTCGACTACAAGGTCCGCATCCTGGAGGGCGCGCACGGCACCGACGCCCGCACCCGGGTGCTGATCGAGTCCGCCGACGGGGAGCGCGAGTGGGGGACGGTCGGCGTCGAGGACAACGTCATCGCCGCGTCCTGGCAGGCCCTGGAGGAGGCCGTCACCTACTGCCTGCTGCACGCGGGGTACGAGGCGGGCTAACCCGCGCGGCGTGGGGCATGATCGGGGGATGAGCACCGAGATCACCGACAATGCCGGAGAAGGCCGCTACGAGATCCGGGTGGACGGCGGCCTCGCCGGGTTCGCCGAGTACGAGCGGCGCGACGGCGCGGTCGTGTTCACCCATACCGAGGTCGACCCCGCCTACGAGGGCAAGGGCATCGGCAGCGCCCTCGCCCGCGGCGCGCTGGACGACGTCCGCGCCAAGGGCGAGCCGGTCGTGCCGCTCTGCCCGTTCATCAAGAAGTGGATCGAGAAGCACCCCGACTACCAGGACCTGGTGAAGGGGTGACCGCGGCGGCGGGCGCGGATCCCACGGGGCTCGCGCCCGCCGCGTCGCGGCCGGTCAGCCCTGCTTGGGGCCGGCGCTCTCGACGACCTCGAAGCCCCACAGCTCCGAGCCGGACGCGGCGGGCCCGCCGTGCCCGTGCCCATGGCCGTGCCCGTGGCCTGCCGGGCGGTCGGCGGCGGCCTGCGCGTGCCCGTGCTGGAACGCCTGGCTCTGCGTCCAGCGCTCGAAGTCCTCCTCGCTGCGCCACCGGGTGTAGACGAGGTACCGGTCCTGGCCCTCCACCGGCCGCAGCAGCTCGAAGCCCTCGAAGCCCTCCGCGGACTCCACCAGCCCCGCCCGCCCGGCGAAGCGCTTCTCGATCTCCTCGCGCATCTCCGGGTTCACGGTGAGGACGTTGATCTTCACGACGGACACGCTCGACCCCCTTCACGTCTTGTCGTGCCCACCGTACTCACATCGCCTGCGGCCAGGACGCGCCCCCCTCCAGTGTCAGCCAGGCGGACAGCGACGCCTCCTTCACCCGCACGCGCACCCGCGCGTAACGGGCCGGGTCCACGAAGCCGGGCGCGGGCGCGAGCACGGTGTCGAAGACGAACTCCGACGCGACGAACGCCAGGTCGGCGCCGGTGTCGGCGACCCGCCGCTTCACCGCCGGCGCGTCCACCAGCCGCCGGGTCGTGATGATCGAGATGCCGGACACCCCGCGCGGGCCCTTCTGGACGGGCCCGACGTGCGCCGCCGCGCGGAGCTGGAGCCGCGCGGGCTCGGCGGCGCGCCGGTTGTACCGGCGCAGCTCCACGGCGAGCCGCGCCAGCATCGGGTCGAGGACCTGCTCGGTCGGCGTGCCCGGCGGGACGACGATGAGCGCGCCGTCGCCGCGGTCCTCGGTGTAGAGGTCGCCGAAGTCGATGCCGGACGCCGCGAACGCCTCCTCCAGCGACGCGTACATGGCGTCCAGGACGTGCCGCCGGTCGGCGTCGGTGCGGCGCGGCGAGCTGAACCCCTGGATGTCGGTGATCAGGATCGTGCAGTTGCCGCTCGGCCCGGCCGGCAGCGCGGGCCGCCGGTCCGGCTCGTCGCGCCGGCGCTCGGTCTGCCGCCGGTACACCTGGTCCTCCAGGACGGCCCGGACGCGCGGGTTGCCGTCCAGGAAGCCGGCGAACGCGCGGGCGTCCACCCGCAGCGCCCGCACGTCGCCCTCTGCGGTGACGGTGGCGGACCTGTCCCGGACCATCAGCGCCGCGCGCTCGCCGACCAGCTCCCCGGCGCCGCGGAACGCGAGGGTCCGCCGCTCGCCGCCCTCCCGGACCCACACGCGCGCCCAGCCGGCGAGGATGACGATCACCTCCTGCGCGAGGCCGCCCTCCCGGCAGAGCACGTCGCCCGCGCGGTAGCCGTGGTCCTGTCCCCGTTCCAGCAGCTCGCGCCGCTCGGCGGCGGTGAGCGCGCCCCAGAACGCCGCGGCCGGCGCCGCCGGAAGCAGCTCGGGCGCGGTGTCCGGGGGAGCGGGGCCGGTGTCGGCGGGCACGACCGCGCGCGGCGGCGCGGCGCCGGGCGCCCCCTGCGACGCGCCCGCCCTCAGGTACTGGACGAGCGCGCTGGTCATGGCCGCGATGCAGCAGCACACGAAGCCCAGCATCCAGCCCACGGCGGCGCCGGCCGAGCCGTCCAGTCCGTACCCGGCCAGCGCGCCCCCGCCGGCCGCGGCGACGAGCCATCCCGATTGCCATCGTGCCGGTGTTCCCACGGCGCTCTCCATCCCCGTCCGGCCGCGGCGCGTCGCGCGGGCCGGGCGTCCGGTGCGGAGCCCCACTTCCCTCACCAAGCACGGTACAGCGACGTACATACAATCGCCATACGATTGATGAGTGATCCATGGTGATACGTCGGTTGCCTGATGGCGAGAGTCATGCGAACCTGAGATCGGCAGGGTTTCCCCGGACGATGACCGGGAAAACATGCACCTACACCCTGTATCCGGGGCAGGGAAACGACGGCGGAACGCCGCACCGGCACCCGTGCCCCGCACGCCGTCCGGCACGGCCGGCCCGGATAGGAGAGAACCGCTCATGCCGAACCCCCGAGCAGCCTCCGACACGCCGGGCGACGCGGCGCCCCGAGCCGAGGGCGTCCCGCAGAACGAGCGGGTGACGCTGAACCTCACCGGCAAGGCCGTCCAGGCGCTCCAGCGCCTCCAGGACATGACCGGCTACAACAAGACCGACTGCATCAACCGGGCGCTGATCATCGCCGCCGAGGTCGAGCGCATGTCCCGCGAGCCCGGTGCCGTCTACTGGCGCGAGACCCCCGCCAGCGACCTCATGCTCGTCCGCTTCGTCTGACCCCGCCCGACCGGCCGCCCGCGCGTCGGAACGCGCCTGGTGTCACCCCGGCTTGTTCAACGGTGATGGTGAGGCGGGGCTGCGGGCGGGTCAGGCCACCGGGACGGCCCGATGGGCTTCGGCGAGGTCCACACCTCGATGATGCGGTGCACCGGCCGGCCGGGGGCATCGATCGGCCTCTCGAAGAGGGCTCCGGACGGTGTCGCGTCCTCGGTCTCGCGAGTCGCGACGTAGCTGAAGCCTTGGCGGCGGTAGTAGGCGTGCAGCTCGGTGTTGTCCGTCCAGACGTCGATCCTGAGCACGGTGGCGCCCTGCTGCAGTTCCTTGCCCTTGCCCGCCGCCCAGGTGATCAGCTCCGCGCCGAGACCGGTCCCCGCGTAGTCGCGGTCGATCACCAGCTGGTGCAGGTAGACCGCCTCGACACCGCGTTCCTCCTCGGTCCACAGCTCCGGATGGCCGAACGGCTGGAGGGTGACGGTGGCGATCGGGCGCAGGCCGTCGAACATCAGCCAGGTCAGGCCGTTCACGACGCGTTCGTAGACCCGCTTGTAGCGGCTTTCCGGATCGGGCCAGGGCCGGTTCCACTGGGTCGTGGACTTCTCGGTCCGCAGCCAGGCGGCCCTTCCGTCGATGAGGCCGAGGACGACCGGGACCTCCTCCGGGCGGGCCCGGCGGATGTGGTAGTCGGGTTGGGGGACCTGGCTGCGTCGGCAGGTCCTGCTGTCTGTGTCCACGGGCTCCTGACTCCGAGAGAAAGACCGAGCCCCCGCCTCCGGGCCCGACGCCGGGAGCCGTGGCTTCCGCGGGGACCGGAACGGGGGCGGTGGATGTGTGCGAACGCCGCGGCCGGGCGGCCGGGGGGTCACCCGCCGCGGGACCCGCCGTCCGGCGCCTTCTCCGGGGAAGGGCCGTCCGCGGGCGGCTGACCTGGTGCGCGCATGACCTGTTCGGGGACCTTCCCGTCGTTGTAGTGCAGCCTCGTCCGGTCGGCCGGCCAGACCGTCACGGTGAGGCGGAACGCGTCGCCCTCGGCGGAGTAGGCGGTGCGGATGGTCTCGAAGACGACGTCGGCCGCCGAGTCGCCCAGGCTGAAGAAGCGCTTCTCGTTGCCGTCGGGGACCCGGGCGCGGATCTCGTCGTGGAAGCCGACCTCCTTGTAGCCGAGGGTCTCGCCGAGGTAGCCGACCGCGCCCTGCGGGATGTCGGTCGGTTCGAGCAGCCGGGGCGCCCCGCCGGTGGCGAACCGCAGCGGGTAGAACGAGGTCTGCAGCGCCCACGGCCGCTCGTCGACGAAGATCTCCTGGTGCCGGGAGACGAACGTCTCGCCGTGCTCGGCCTGGAGGTACCAGGCGACCAACTGGGTGCCCTGCTGGATCTCCACCTTCACCGGTGAGACCGTCACGTCCTGGCCGGCGGGGATGAACGCGTCGCGGTTGTACCACTCGCCCTCGCCGCTGCCGGGCGCGAGGCCCAGCGGCATCGCGGACAGGGTGACGTGGACGGTGCTCGGCCGGTAGACGACGAAGGTGCCCTTGCCCTGCTCGGAGACGACCCTTCCCTGGTTCGCCAGCCAGGCCAGCGCGTCGCGGATGGTGTTGCGCGACGCGCCGTAGTGCTGCTCCAGGTCCTTCTCCGCCGGGAGCCGGCGCCGGGCGGCGGTGCCGGAGGGCTCGGCCAGGTCCCCGGTCTCGATCCGCCGGAGCAGGTCGTCGGCGATGTCCCGCCAGCGCAGCGGTGTCGCGCGAGCCATGGTGGCGATCCCCTTCCCGGCCGGCGCCCGGGCCGCGCACCTCGTCGTGCGCGCCGTGCGGGAGCGGCCCCGAATCGGACGTCAAGAGCTGAACAAGTAGTTCCCACTCAACATGTTTGCAATCTCCTAAGAGGGTAACACTCATACTGAGCAACTTGTTGGTACAAGTGGAGTTCCAAGGAAAGCTCGACAACAGTAGCAGTGTGATGGGTGGCATGTAAGAAATATGTAGAACTAGCAGACGGGTCGGCCGGACCGAACCTGTCGGAAGGAGCCGACATGGCTGCGTCAGTGACCGTCTACCTGTGGATCCTCGTTCCGCTGACGGTGTTCGGGGCCCTCGTGATCTCGATCGTTCTGGCCGGGCGGAGGTTCAACTCCACGGTCTTCCGTGGGCAGGGGCCGCAGTGGTCGAACCGTCAGGGCCTGTTCGTGAACGTGGTCGACCCGGCGCTGCCGGTCGGCCGCCGCCAGAAGAGCCGTACCAGCACGTGATCTCCGTCGCCACGTGGGCGGGACGCCGAGCCGAGGAGAGGTCGAGGTGGAAGAGAGCGGGACACAGGCACCGCCGGTCGGTGCGGCGCCAGGGGAGTGGCGGGCGGTGCGGTTCGGCGAGCGGCCGACGGCGGGGGCGTACCCGCGGCTGGTGCTCACCCCGGTGCCGGCGGACGGCGCCGGGGTCCGCCCCGGCGGCGCCCGTACCTGGAACGCCGCGCACGGGCGGGGCGCGGCATGGAGGGCGTCGGCCGCCGCCTGGGGACCGGGCGTCCCGGGGACGCCCGGCGCCGTGTGGGCGGTCGCGGCCGGGCTCGCGGTCCTCGTGATCATCGAGGCGCTGGGCCGGCGGGCGAGCGCGCCGCGCGGGCTCACCGCGGTGTGCTCGGCCGCCGCCTTCGCGGTCGCCGTCGCTCCCGGCCTCACCGCCGCGGCGTGCGCGCGCCGGCGGTCCGAGACCGCCCGGACCGGGGCCCGCGAACCCGAGGCCGCCGCGCCGGCGGGCTGAGCGCGCCGGTCCCGGTGCCGGCCGTGGGCGGGGGCCTGCGGCCCGCTCGTGACCGCGTTGTCAGTGACGGGGGAGACGGAAGGGAGGCAATGGGCCAACGGGTGAGTTCATGCTGTCTTCATGTGAAGAAAATTGCGCTGAAATGGGACATAAGTGACTTGATCCCTCATACTGCAATCAAGCGGAAGAGAGGGATGTGCTAGTGACCGGCCACGTTCAGCCCCAGGCTCACCCGGACCCCCACGTCGACGCCACCCGCGGATACATCACCATGGTCAGCGACGCGCTCCAGGCATCGGGGACGCTCCTGGCGGACGTGTGGCTCGATCCGTCCCACCCCCGCGACGCCACCTTCCTGCTCGGCGCCCGGGCGGTCGTCTGGACCGAGACGGACGGCTTCGTCGTCGGCGAGTTCGTCTCCGGCGCCCCCGGCGTCCGGACCGTCCTGCGCGACCCCGTCGCTCTCGGCGGCGGCGCGCTGCCCGACCCGCTCGTCCTCCCGTCCCTGCTCGCCGGTGCCGGCGCGGGCCCACTCGTCCGGCCGCGCTCGTACGACGACGGACACGACGGCTTCGACGACGCGCTGGCGCGGTTCGGGGTGTGAGGGCGGTCGTTCGAACGGACGAGGGTCTTTTCGCTCCTGACAACCGGTCAGGTGGATATTTCAACAAAACCGGCTAAAGCGGTGGCGGATTTCGGGCGCCGCCGCCACCATGGTTCGCGCACGGCACGCGTGAGGTTCCCGCGCGCCGTGGACCCGCAGCCGAACGACCGGAGTGATCGCATGCCTGTCCGACCCTGGAGTCCCGAGGACCTCGGGCGTCCCACGGACGGATCCTGGGCCGACGTCGCGTTCGGGCTGGGCGAGATCTACGAGGACGAGGGCGATCTCGGGCAGGCCGCCGACTGGTTCCGGCGGGCCGCCGAGTCCGGGCACGACGCGGCGGCGCTGCGGCTCGGCGCGGTGCTCGGCCGGATGGCCGACGACGGCGCCGACGGGTCCGCCGAGGACCTGCTCGCCGAGGCCACCCGCTGGATCAGCGGCGCCCAGGACATCGCCACCCCGGACGCGATCGAGCTGATCACCGACATGCTCAACCGGCACCAGCGGCAGGCCGCCCGCCGGGGGCTGGAGCCCGCCGGCCAGCAGTGCTGAGTGGACATTTCCGGCGCCCCCGTCGAACCTGATCGTCGCGCCCGCCGTCGGACTCCATGGGACCCGGCCACAGGGAGGGCGAGGAGTTGAGCGGCGACGAGCCCGGCTACGTGCCTCCTGACCACAAGACCACCGTCGAGTTCGCGCGTCCCGCCGGGCCGGCCGAGGCCGCCGCGACGCCGGCGGAGACCGGCGAGCCGGAGCCCGAGAGCGCGGACGATCCGGACGCCACGGCACCTGACCAGCCCGGACCGGACGATCGGCTGATCGTTGGGCCGCCGCCTGCCGAGAGCTCTGTGGCGAAGCCGGTGCTCGGCGGGTCAGGTGCGCGGTCGACGTCAGAGAAGGTCGTCGCGTGGCTGCGGCGCTTCCCGGTTCCCCTGACGCTGGTCGCCGCGGTGTTGGTCATGGCCGTGGCGCTGGGCGCGGTGTCGCTGTTCAGCGGAGGCGGATCGGACGGCGAGGAGGACGTGCCCCGGACGCCGGGCAAGACCCGCGTCCCGGCCTCGGGCCGTCCCACGCCGGGGTCGGTGGCGACCGGCAGCGGCATCACCTACCGGCTCGTCCAGCAGGACGACGGCTACTACGAAGGCCGGTTCGTCATCACCAACCGCACCGGACGCCCCATGCGGACGTGGCGGGTGAGCTTCGACGCGCCCGGCGCCGACGTCCGCAGCGTCTGGGACGCCCGGCTCGTCCAGGGCGGGGCCCACCCGGTGATCGAGAACGCCGACGGCGCCGACCCGATCCCGCCCGGCGGCACCCTGGACGTCCAGTTCGGCGCGTCCGGCGTCCCGGCGGCGCCGCGCGCGTGCCTGTTCAACGGCACCGCATGCGGCTTCTGAGCCGCGTACTAGGCTCTCGACCATGCGTATCGCCAGGTTCTCCACCGACGAGGGCATGTCCTTCGGCGTGGTGGAGGAGAACACCATCGCCGCCGTCGCGGCCCACCCGTTCGGTGACCTGACCTTCACCGGGCAGCGCTTCCCGCTCGCCGACGTGCGGCTGCTGGCCCCGATCCTGCCCAGCAAGGTCATCGCGATCGGCAAGAACTACGCCGACCACGCCCGCGAGATGGGCGGCGAACCGCCCGCCGAACCGGTGATCTTCGCCAAGCCGTCCACGGCGGTGATCGGGCCCGGCGAGGCGATCGCCTACCCGGAGAAGCTCTCCGAGCGCGTCGACCACGAGGGCGAGCTCGCCGTGGTGATCGGCCGCATGTGCCGCGAGGTCCCCGCCGCCCGCGCCGCCGACGTCATCCTCGGCTACACCTGCGCCAACGACGTCACCGCCCGCGACCTGCAGAAGAAGGACGGGCAGTGGACGCGGGCCAAGGGCTTCGACACCTTCTGCCCGCTCGGCCCGTGGATCGAGACCGAGGTCGACCCGTCCGACCTCGCGATCTCCACCACCGTCAACGGGGAGGTCCGCCAGGAGGCGCGCACGTCGCTGCTGCTGCACGACGTCCCCAGCCTGGTCGAGTACGTCAGCCAGGTCATGACCCTGCTGCCCGGCGACGTCATCCTCACCGGCACCCCCGCCGGCGTCGGACCCCTGGAGATCGGCGACGAGGTGACGGTCACCATCGAGAACGTCGGCGACCTCACCAACCGCGTCGTCGCCCGCGACTGACCCCGCTGTCGTACGGCGTCCCTAAGCTGGGGGGCGCCGTACGAAGGGGGAGGTCATGGCGTTCACCGGCTTCAGCGGCGAGGCGTTCGAGTTCTACGAGGGCCTCCTCGCCGACAACAGCAAGTCCTACTGGACGGCCAACCGCCGGGTCTACGACGAGCACGTCCGCGGCCCGATGGCCGACCTGTGCGCCGAACTCGAGGAGGAGTTCGGCGCGGTCAAGCTGTTCCGCCCTTACCGCGACGTCCGCTTCAGCAAGGACAAGACGCCCTACAAGACCCACCAGGGCGGCCACAGCGGCGGCTTCTACGTCCAGATCGACGCCGACGGCCTGATGGTCGCCGGCGGCATGTACGCGCCCACGCCGGAGCAGCTCCGCGGCTACCGGGCCGCCGTCGACGCCGACTCGTCCGGCAAGCGGCTCCAGGCCATCGTGGACGACCTGCGCGCCGCGGGCCTCGAGATCGCCGGGGACCGGCTCAAGACCCGTCCGCGCGGCACTCCCGAGGACCACCCCCGCCTGGAGCTGCTCCGCCACCGCTCCCTCTACGCCCACGAGGGCTGGCCCGTGGAGCCCTGGATGTCGTCGCCCGAGGTCGTCACCCGCGTCCGCGACGCCTGGCGCCGCCTGCGGCCACTCGTCGAGTGGGGCGACGAGCACGTGGGCCCGCCCGAATTCAGCCGCTGATCCCGCCCGCCGCGGCAATCGTTTTGGTCGCTGACCCCGGCGTCCTGTATTCTCTTCGAGGCGCGAGCGACCAGCCGGAAACGGCCGGGAAGCCCGTACCGCACTGGGGTATGGTGTAATCGGCAGCACGAGTGATTCTGGTTCACTTAGTCTAGGTTCGAGTCCTGGTACCCCAGCTCCGTCCACTGTCGTGGACAGGCCCCCGTCGTCTAGTGGCCTAGGACGCCGCCCTCTCAAGGCGGTAACGGCGGTTCGAATCCGCTCGGGGGTACGTTTCCGAGGCCGTGTGCTCGGCGAGGTCGACTCGCTCCCGCACACGGCCTCGTCGCGTTCACCCCGGGGCTGGACCCGCCGGGTACCTCCGGGTACGCGATGGTGGAATTCGGTTCGAGGTGGGGGTCCGGGTCCGGTAAGCTGGGCGAGGCCCGAGCGGGAGACCGCCAAGGCCGACAGTCCTTGCCCCCGTCGTCTAGTGGCCTAGGACGCCGCCCTCTCAAGGCGGTAACGGCGGTTCGAATCCGCTCGGGGGTACATCAGGGAGAACGCGACCGCGGGTCCGATCGGACCCGCGGTCTTCCGCTTTCCGGGGCCGGGTCACGAGGCCCGCCGCCTGCGGCCGGAGCCGCCGCGGACGCCGAAGGCCACCACGGCGAGCGCGACCACGATGATCACCGCGATGCCCTCGCGGCCGGACGCGAACGCGCGGACGGTGCCGGACGTCCTCGACCACAGCCCGTCGTCCGGTGTTCCGGCGCTCGCGCCCATCCAGATCGAGCCGTCGGCGGCGGACGCGGGGCCCGCCGCCGACGCCCGCACCGTCCGCGGCAGGTCCGGATGCTCGCGCTTCATCCGCTCCGCGCCGACGGCGCTCATCGGGATCCTGCTGAAGTCGACGCCCCCGGTCACCAGCTGCCGCACCACCCGCATGTCGCCCCTGTCGACGGTCTGGGTGTAGCTGAAGTCGCCGTTCTGGATGGAGCGGACGTAGGAGTCGTACACCTTCCGGGGCGTCCAGCCGTCCTGGAGCTCCGCCGGGCCGATGTTCCCCGAGCCGATCAGCTTGTCGAACGACGTGCGGTGGCCGTCCTGGTGCCGTTTGCGGATCCATTGCGCGACGATGCGGGCCAGGAACGCGCGGCGGATGGGAGCGTATTCGGGGGCTGTGTTGACGGCCTTGACGATCGCCGGCACGACCATCCGCTGTTCCAGCTGCTCGTTGCGCGCGTCGCTCGCCGGATCGGAGACGCAGGACAGCTTGCCCGCGTTGGCGATGTGCTGCGCCTTGGCCTTCACCGCCAGATCGGCCTTGAGGATGTAGAGGGACGAGCCGTCCTCGCGCACTTCGACGTCGCCGGGGACGATCCACATGCGAGACGAGTAGCACGCCTTGTCCGAGCCGGCGAGCAGCGCGTCCCAGTACCTCGCGCCGAGGTCGGTCTTCGGGTCCAGCAGCTTTCCCTCGGTCCGTTTCATGAGGTAGTCGGCTTCGAGAAGCGCCTTTCCGGCGTTGGTCCGGCCGAGCGCCGGGTCGATGACGCGGCTCGGCTCGTCGGGGTTGAGGTTCACCCAGAACCTGCTCGGATCGAGCACCAGCCACGTCCGCAGATCGGCCGTGCTGCTCGTGACCGCGTCCAGGCCGGACGCGAGGTCGCCGCCCGTCCCGGGTGCCGTCGGCCGGCCGGAGAAGGCGTACTTCACGCCGCCCGAACCCGCGTCGTCCGACAGGTAGCGCATCTGCAGGGTGGTGAAGTCGACGCCGCCGAGCCCGCCGCCGGTGAGGCCCTTGACGACCCCGTCGTTCTCCTCCTCGCCGCCGCACGGCCCGGCCATCGGGTACGCCGCCGGTACTGCGGTCCGCCCGCCGCCGAGGGGAATGCCGATCGACCCGGTCTTGCAGCCGACTCCGAGGTTCTTCTTCGCCTTCGCCTCTTCCTCCTTCGGCTTCTTTATCTCGTAGCCGCCGTTCCTGAACGACTGCCGTTCCTTCTGGAGGGCGGAGTCGCGGTTCTTCTCGTCGTCGCCGTGGTTGTACCTGGGGCCGCCGTTCTTGCGCAGCGTCGAGTACTCGCCGTGCTTGGACTTGGGATCGGAGCCGAGGAAGATCGAGCAGCGCTTCTCGCAGTCCTGCCGTTCCGTCTCCAGCGCGTAGACGCGGCTGGTCGGGATCCCCTTCTCCGCGAGCCAGTCGTCCACGATCTCCTCGGAGTGCACGTCCTCCAGCGTTCCGATCTCGACGCGCTCGACGAGGTCGTAGTCCTCGTCGAAGACCAGGAGCGTGATCTTCTCGGGGCGGCCGTTCACCGCCAGGCGCGGGGCGTTCGGCGCGACGGCGTACCGGATCGGGCCGCCGTCGGTCTCGGTGTAGGCGAACGCGGCGATGTTGCGCCCCGGCGACAGCGGGGTGTGGATGGCGAGGTCGCCGGGATCGACGACCTTCGTCGGCGCGTTGTTCTGGGGTGGCGCGATCTTGTCCACGAGGTGGGCGTCGTATTCCTTGATGTACGCCTTGATCGCCATGCCTTCGGCCGTCGTTCCCCAGGGCACCTTGTTGGCCGAGGGGACGGCCTGCGCCGGGCCGTCCTGAGGCGGGGCCGCGAGTGCGCCGGGCGCGGCGAAGGCGAGCGCGGCGGCGAGCGCGGCGGTGACGGCGGCGCCGCGGCGGGAGCGCTCAGGAAGCCGGTGGCGCATCGTCGCCTCCTGGTCCCTGCTCCTGCGGGGGTGCCGGGCGGGGCGCCGGTGGACGGGGTGGTGGCGGGGCGTTCCACGGGCCGGGCGCGCCATAGGGCGGCCGGGCCTGCGGCGGACCGGCGTAAGACGGCGGGCCGGGGTGAGGCGGCGGACTGGCGTGAGGCGGCGGGCCGTATCCGGGCGGGGGCTGCTGGAAGCCGGGGCCGGGCGGGTACTGCGGGGGCGGGTAAGCCCGTGGCGGTTGGACGGGGTATCCGGCAGGCGGCACGCCGGGTGGACGCCCCGTCGCCTTCGGGGCGAGATCGAGGCCGGTGGCCTGCAGATAGGCGGTCAGGGTCGGGGACGGGCCGGGACCGCTGGACGGGCCGCCCGCCGTCGCGGCACCGCGCCTGTAGGCGGTGGCCGCGGCGGCGGAGAGGGCACCGAGCGCCAGAAGCGCGACGATCGTGACGCCGCCGAGCGAGGTGCCGGTCGAGCAGGTGTGGCCGTGCCCGAAATCGTGCTTCCGCAGGTCGAGGGACGGCTTGTAGTCGTAGCTGACGTCGCAGGCGGACGCGCTCTGCGGCGCGAGCGGCAGCAGGAGCCCGGCGGCGAGGACCGTGCCGGCGGCGAAGCGCAGGGCGCGGCGGGTCATGGCGCCGCCTGCCCGGGGTGCGGGGTCGCCGGGGCCGCCGGAGCCGCCGGGGCCGCCGGAGCGGCGGCGGCGCGTGCCTTCAGCCGCATCACTTTCGCGCGCAACGCGTCTCCCTCCTCGCGGGCCGGGCCGTCGGCGTCGTCCATGTGCCGCCAGCGCCAGGCGGCGAGGTCGAGTTGGGCCGCCTGCAGGCGGCTGAGGGCGCGCAGCCCGTTCCATCCGTGCAGGCGCCAGGTGCCGGCGAGGGTCCAGAACCGCAGGGCCGGGTCGATGAGGAACGGCGCCTCCTGCCGGGTGACGGCCGGGCCGGCCGCCGTCTCGGCGGTCACGCCGGCCCGCGCGGCGGCGGCCCTGGCGCGCGTCCCGAGGACCAGCAGCACGGCGGTGACCAGGATGAACGGCGCCTGGGGGAGCAGCCACAGGAACGGCGAGACGATCAGGGTGTCGAACGGGCTCCCGATGTCGACGTGGTCGTGGACGACGTGGGAGAGCCACGCCGACAGGACCTCGGTGGCGATCGCGCCGGTGGACGCGGCGGCGAGGGCGGTCAGGGCGGCGCGCCGCCGCTCGCCGCGCCGCCGCGCCTGGGCGGCGACGCCGATCCCGGCGCCGAGGAGGGCGCCGAACGCCACCTGCCCGCCGAGCAGCCCGACGGACTGCCGGATCCAGTACTCGAAGCCGCCGGTCGCGCCGTTGAACGCGCTGAGCGACCCGTACAGGCGGATGAACAGCACGCTTTCGACGAGGTTGTAGCCGAGGCCGATGGCGGCGCCGACGACGAGGCCCGTCACGGCGTCGGTGAGGCGGTGCCGGAACAGCACCAGCAGCAGGACGACGCCCGCCGCGACCAGCAGCGCGTTCACGACGCCGAGGTGCACGACGACGACGTCCATGACGCGGTACTGGTTCTTGAGCTGAGCGGTCAGCGACGCCTTGCCGCCCTTGCCGACGAACCCGCCGACCGTGCCGAACGCGAGGTTGCTCGCGGCGCGTCCGAGGCCGAACACGATCAGCGCGCCCCAGCCGAACGCGACCAGCAGCATCGCGAGCGGGACCCGGGAGAACCGCTGCCCGTGGTGCAGCAGCCAGAGCACGAACGCGGTGCCGGGGACGCAGGCGAGCGCCTGCGCCGGGTACTCCAGGACGACGACGAGCGGGATGAGGCCGAACGGCCCGAGCATCACCGCGATCGTCGCCCAGGTCAGCGCCCGGGCGCGGCGCTCGTCCGGCCGGGTGACCAGCACGAACCCCTGAATGAGCGCCCCGATCGCGATGCCGGCGAGGACCGTCCAGAACACGGCCCGGGGCGTGCCGAGGAGCCGGCCGACCGATCCTCCGCCGGGCGTCTTCTGGAAGATCGACAGGGTCGGCTCGTCCGGCAGCACGTGCGGGCGGACGAGGTTGAGCAGCAGTTCGAGCAGGTACAGCGCGATGGCCAGCCGGACGACCAGGAGCGCCCGCCCGCGGGCCGCCGCGTCGTCGCGGACGGCCGCCCGGAACGCCGCGAGCGGCGCCGGCGCCGGCGCCGGGGTCGCCGGGGGGACGGCGGTCATGGCGCGCCTCCCGGGATCTGCGGAATGCTCGGCAGGGTCGTCGGGAACGACGGCATCTGCGTCGGGAAGTCCGTGGGGAGCTGCGTCGGCAGGCCGGTCCCGCCGGGCGGGACGCTGGGGAGCGTCGTCGGCAGGTCCGGCATGCTGGGCTGCACCGGGGTCGGCATCGCCGGCATCGTGGGCGTCTGTGGACCGTTGGCGCCGGTCAGGTCGATGACCAGGGCGGCGGCGAACAGTACGGCGCCGGCGAGCGCGCCCGCCGTCAGGAGCAGCAGCTGCGGGCGCGGTGCGCCGGACGCGCCGGCTTCGCGATTGACGTTCATCGTCCCTGTCGCTTTGTGCGATGTGATGGGGGCTCGTCGCGCGCCGCGTGCGGGGAGCGTGATCGGCGTCGCGTTCCGTTGCGTAGGGATCGGGATCCGGGCGGGGGACTGACGGATCGAAGGGTAAGCACGGCCGGTATACGTCGGGAATACGGCCCGCAGCCGGACGGAACGGCCGGACGGAACGGCCTCGGCCGCCGAGACGGCCGAGGCTGCTCTCTTTCTTACGAGTTGGGGACCGGTTCCCGGTCAGGTGCGGGGCGCGCCTGGGCGCGGGGGAGGCGGCGGGTCGCCCGCAGGTCCCGGTCGGGTTGCGTGATCGATCCGACACGGAGTGGAACAATGCCTGTGTCCTTGGCTGACGACCTCGCGTACGGTCAACTAAAGTCGTTGGGTCGGCGAGTTCGGGAGGGGCCGGATGGGCAACAAGACGGAAGAGATCGCGCCGGGCGCGACGCTGGCGGACAAGGTCGAGTGGCTGATCCGCAACCTGTGGCCGGCGGACGCCCATCCGCCCCGCAACAACGTCGAGACCGCCGCCGCCATCGCGCGCGCCACCGGGGAGGACATCTCGTCCACCACCGTGTGGAAGCTGCGCACCGGACGCCAGGAGAACCCGCAGCTCAAGACCCTCCGGGCGCTCGCCACTTTCTTCGGCGTGCCGATCGGCTACTTCGGGCGGCCCAGCGAGACCGCTCCCATCGACGAGGACATCACGCTCAAGGCCCTGCGCCGCGACGTCGAGCACGGCATCATCCGCCCCGAGGTCCTGCGCGCCCTCGTCGACCTGTCCCCGGAGGCCCGCTGGGTCGTCGACGAGATGATCCTCAGCGCCGCGGCGGCCGACCGGCGCCGCCAGGCCGCTCCCTGACCTGCGTTTCCGCACTTCCGAGCGGCGCCGGCGGTCGCACGGCTCAGGGAAGGGCCGTGTGCCAGAGGGTCGGCGTGTCGCCGTCCATGCCGGTCGCCACCAGGCCCTGTCCTCGTGCGGCCAGGCCGGTGAGGCGCTGGCTTCCCTCTCCAGCGAGGCGGGCCCCGCGCGGACGGGTGATCCGCCACGACGCGCCGTCCGCCGAACTCCACAGGGCGACGTCGTCCGTCCCGGCGGGCGTGCCCGCGAGGACGAACCCGCGCGGCGTCGCCAGGCTCGCCGCCAGCGCGGACGCCGGGACGGTCTGCGCGCGCCACGTCCGTCCCGCGTCGGACGAGACCGCGACGGCGTTGCCCGCGCCCGTCGCGACCAGCGTGTCCCCGCGCGCGACGACGCGGGTGAGCGGCCCCTGCACCTGCGGCGGCCGCACCGTCGTCCACTTCGCGCCGTCGTCGGACGTCCAGACGGCCGGGGCCCCGTCGCGCTCACCGACCGCGACGTAGCCCTTCGTCACGGCCGCGACGTCGTGCATCCTCCCGTCCCGCAGATCGCCGGAACCGGCCGTCCACCGGGCGAGGTCGTCCGAACGCCACGCGATGGGGGCCTTGTCCGTCGAGCCGACGACGACGTAGCCCGCCTGCCCGTAGGCGGCGCCGGCCAGCGCGCCGTCATCGTCCGCCGGGCCCGCGACGGAGTTCCACGCGCTCGCGTCACCCGACGTGAGCAGCAGCGGCTTCGCCGCGCTCCGTCCCGCCGCGACCCATCCCTTCGGCCCGTACGCGGCGGCCGCGAGACGCTGCACGCCCGGCCCCGTCAGGCCGGTCCCGCCCGCGCGCGTCCACGCCCGGCCGTCGCGCGTCGTCCAGACGGCCGCCTCGCCCGCGCCGCTGCCGATGGCCAGCGTCACGCCGTTGCCCGCCACAAGCCGCGTGATGGTCCGGTCCGGCGTCACCGCGCCCGGGACGGACAGCAGATCGATGTCCCCGTGGCGCGCGCCCGGCGCCGCCAGGTACGCGCCGGAGTCCTGGTGGCCCGCCACCAGCACGCCCTGCGGCAGTGCCGCCGCCGAACCCGCCTGACGGCCCTGGTCCGTGCCGAGCCTCTCCACGGACTCCCAGTTCACGCCGTCCTTGCTGCGCTGCGCGGCCACGCGCCCGTCGGTGAGCGGGGTGAGCGCGGCCAGGCCCGCGTCGGATCCGCCCAGCGCGGTGAGGCTGGAGTAGGTGCGGCGGTCGATGGTGCTCGACCGCGTCCAGCCGACGCCGTCCGACGACCGGAAGAACACCGCGAGCGCCCGCTTCTTCGGGTGCTTCGACGACCCGCCCGTCCGGCGTCCCTCGCGCGCCGCGAAGAACCCGCCGGGGCCCGACGTCAGCGCGACGACGGGCCCGTACGACCCGTCGCTCTGCGGGACCTCCGCGCGCGCCCACGTCCGTCCGCCGTCGGCCGACCGCCACAGATCGCCGTTGTCGTTCCGCACGACCAGCGTGGCGCCGCTCGCCGCGATGCTCACGGGCTTCCCTTGCAGCGGCGCTTGCTGCCGCTGCCATGCGGCGCCGTCCGAGGACGTCCACAGGACCGCCGCGCCCTGGTTGGTGCCGATCGCCGCGAAACCCGTGGAGGTGGCCGCGACACCGGTGACCTGGTCGCCCGCCGTGAACGCGCCCGCGGCGCCGGCACGATGCGTCCACGTGCGGCCGTCCGCGCTCGTCCACACGGCCACGCCGCCTGGACCGCGTCCCAGTGCCGCCCAGGCGCGGTCGCCCGCCACGACGACCTCCGGCAGGTCCTGGCCGGTGCCGCCTTCGTCCTTCACCTTCGCGGTGCTCCACGCCTTGCCGCCGTCGGACGACACGAGGATCTGCCCGCGCGGCGCGTCCACCGTCTCGCTGCCGACCGTCACCGCGGTGCCGCCGTGCACCGCGACCGCCGTGACCGTCTGCTCGTGGCCGTCGTACAGCGCGGCCGGGACCGCGAACACCTTGTCGGCGGCCTCGGCGCCCGGAGCGTCCTCGTGCCCGCCGCCGTTCCCGCCGTCGCGGACCAGGTAGGTCACGCCACCGGCCACCAGCACCGCGATCGCCGCGACCGCGATCCCCGACCGCAGCCCCGGCCGGAACACGCGCGTGCCGCCGCCTTCCGGTGGTGTGGGCGCGCCCTGCGGCCGGTCGAACACCAGCGGGTCTCCGCCGCGCGCCCGCCCTGCGCCGCCGACCGGCGGCTCCGGCTTTCGGACGCGCGCCTGGCCCGCTGCGGCCGGCGGGCGTGCCGCGTTGTTCTCCTGGCCGCCCGCGCTCGTTCCGGGACGTCCCATGACGGGCTCGCTCGCGGGGCGCGGCGGCCCCGGGGGTGGCGGCGCGGGCACCGGCTTCGCGGCGGGCGGGGGTGGGGCTGCTGCGGCCGGGGGGTCGGTGGGGGCGCTGCGCCAGCTCGCCACCAGCTTGTCGCCCTCGGCGGGCGGCGGTCCGGGACCGTCGCCGCGGCCCCAGGCCGGCGGCGGGGAGGGGGCGCCGGTCGGATCCCGATCGTCATGCCGGTCGGCCGTGCTCATGTTCGCCCCCCTCGCGACAGCACAGATTGCGAAGTGTACGGAATCGCGGGGGATCGGAGGAAGGCCGCGAGGAGATCGGGCCGGGGCTCTCCAGGCGGCGCGCACGACATTTTCCGGGTCCGCGGGATTAATACCCCCAGGGGGCATGTTAGGGTCCATCGCACATACCCCCTGGGGGTACAGCTCGAGTGGAGGAGTGGACCGTCATGTCCGCAGACCCGAGGCGCTGGTGGGCACTGGCCGTGCTCGCGACCGCCCAGTTCATGGTGATCATGGACACGTCGATCATCGGGGTGGCGCTCCCCGACATGCAGGGCGCCCTCGGTTTCAGCCAGAGCGGGCTGCAGTGGGTGTTCAACGCCTACGTCGTCGCCTTCGGCGGGCTGCTGCTGCTCGGCGGCAGGCTGTCGGACCTGCTCGGCGCGCGGCGCGTCTTCGCGGCCGGCTGGCTCGTGCTGATCGCCGGATCGGTCGTCGCGGCCGCCGCCGACGGCGCCGCCACCGAGATCGCCGGCCGGGCCGTGCAGGGGATCGGCTCGGCGCTGATCGCGCCGTCCGCGCTGACCCTGCTGATGGTGCTGTTCTCGGCCCGGCCGAAGGAACTGGGCAAGGCGATGGCGTTCTACGGCGCCGCGGCCCCGGCCGGCGGCACCGCCGGGGTGTTCCTCGGCGGCGTCATCACCGAGTGGCTAAGCTGGCCGTGGGTGTTCATCATCTACATCCCGATCGGGCTGGCGACGCTGGCGACGGTCCCGGCCGTCCTGCCCGCGGTGCCCGGCCGCCGCGCCGGGCTCGACGTCGCCGGGGCCGCGGCGGTCACGGCCGGGCTCGGCCTCGCCGTGTACGCGATCGTCCAGGCGCCGGGGCGCGGCTGGGACGCGCCGGCCACCGTCCTCCAGCTCGGCGGCGCCGTCCTGCTGCTGGCGCTGTTCGTGGCGTGGCAGCGGATCGTGCGCGGCCCGCTGATGCCGCTGTCGGTGTGGCGCACCCCCGGCCTCGCCGGGGCGAACGCGGCGATGGCGCTGCTGGGAGCCGCGTGGATCCCGATGTGGTACTTCCTGAACCTCTACCTGCAGCAGGTGCTCGGGTACGGGGCGTTCCCCAGCGGTGCGGCGCTGCTGCCGATGACCGCGCTGATGATGGTGCTGATGGTCGGCGTCACCGGGCGGCTCATCGCGCGGTTCGGCACGCGCCCGCTCATCGTCACCGGGCTGGTCGTCCTCGCCGCCGGGCTGCTCGTGCTGTCGACGATCGACGCGGACGGCGGCTTCCTCACCGACGTGCTGCCGGGCTCGCTGGTCTCCGCCGTCGGGATGTCGCTGGTGTTCATCCCCGCCACGATGGCCGCGATCGGCGGCGTCGCGCCGGAGCAGGGCGGGCTGGCGTCCGGGATCGTCAACACCACCTACCAGGTGGGGTCGGCGATCGGCCTCGCGGTGATGACCGCCATCGCCACCTCGCAGGGCGCCGGGAGGCCGGGCGACCTGCCCGCGCTCACCGACGGGTTCCAGGCCGCGTTCGTCGGCGCCGCGGTCGTGGCGCTGGCCGGTGCCGGTCTCGCGCTGGTGACGCTGCGCGCGCGCTCGGCGCGGCCGGCGGACGAGAAGGAGAGCGTCGGCGCGTGAGCCGGGCTCAGAGGGGAGCCGTCCCGGTCCGGGCGGCTCCCTTCCGCGCGTCCGGGCCCGTCCCGCTTTCCGGCGATTTACCCCCGGGAGGTTTCCTGCGGGCGGTGATCAGGTACACCTCCCGGGAGTGGACGCCGGGAGCGGGGAGGAGCGATGCCGCCGTACGCCGTGGTCCTCTCCGTCCTCGGGCTGGTGGGCGCGGTGATCGCGGCCGTCTACGCGATCTCGTACGCGATGGCGCCGGGGCCGCTGGAGGCCGGGCCCTTCCTGTCGGGCGGGCGGCCCCGCGAGCACGCCTTCTCGCGGTACCACGTCCGCTGGTACGCGGTGACGATGGTGTTCCTCGCCTTCGACATGGAGATGGTCTTCATGTACCCGTGGGCGCTCGTGGTGGCGTCGGTGGGCGCGAAGGCGGTCGTGGAGATGTTCGCCTTCCTGGGGCTGCTGCTGGTCGGGGTGCTGTACGCGTGGCGCGAGGGGGCGCTGCGGTGGGTCTGAGGGAGCGGCTGCGGGGGTTCGCGGAGCGGAGTCCGCGCCCGTTCGTCGTGTCGGCGGCGGACGGGACCGGCGACCGGCTCGCGGTCGAGGCGGGGCTGCGGGAGCGCCGGTGGCGTCCTGCGGTGTCGCCCGCGGAGACGGGCGTGCTGGTGGTCTGCGGCCGGCCCGGCGAGGCGCTCGCCGAGGCGATCGACCTCGTGTGGTCGGCGATGCCGGGCCCCCGGGCGAGGATCAGGCCGGACGCGCTCGACGACATCGAACCGGACCGGACGCGGCGGCGCGGCGCGGAACCGCCCGAGGACGCCGGCATGGCCGACCGGGCGGACGACCGGGACGGCCTGCGCCTCGACGTCCTGCACGTCCCGCTCGGCCCCGTGCTGGCGGACTGGCCCGCCGGGCTGCGCCTCGACCTCGCCTTGCAGGGGGACGTCGTGCAGTCGGCCGAGGCCGTCATGGTCGACACGGGCGGCGGACCGTTCTGGGCGGGGCGGGAGGCGGCGCGCCGTCTCGACGGCGCCGCCCGGCTCCTGCGGGTCGCCGGCTGGGACGACGCGGCGCGGCGCGCGGCCGTCCTGCGCGACGACCTTCTCGACGGCCGAGAGATCGGGCGCGGGTTCGAGGCGTTCGAGCGGACGGTCCGGCGGTCCAGGCTCCTGCGCTGGATGACCCGAGGGATCGGGCACCTCGCGCCGGACGCGGCGGACCGGCACGGCGTGCCCGCGCGGTACGTCGGCGACGTCGCCGACCGCCTGGACGGGTGGCTCCGCGACATCCGGCTCGCCCTCGACGGCGGCGGTACGCCGGTCGACGGCGACGACCGGGACGAGGCGCTCGTGTCCGTGCTGCCCGAGCTGGTGACGGGCGCCGACCTCGCGCAGGCCCGGTTGATCGCGGCGAGCCTGGATCCGGACCTCGGCGCGGTGACCGCCGATGCTTGAGGTGCTGGTGCTCGGTGCGCTCGCGGTCGCGGCGGCGTCGCTGGACGCGGCGCTGGCGGGCGGTCCGGGCCCGTTCCGCGAGGCGGCGCGGCTGCTGGCGATGGAGCGGCGCGTCACACCGCGCGCCGACCGGGCGCTGGCCCGGATCGGCGCGATCGCGCTGCCGGTGGCGGCGGCGCTCGCCGCGCTCGTCGTGCCGTTCGGCGGCCACGCCGCGCTGGGCAGCCGGGTCGGCGTCGTGTGGTTCAACGCGATGGAGGTCGTCGCGTGGGGGGCGGTGTGGCTGGCGGGATGGGGCGTCAACTCGGCGTACGCGCTGGTCGGCGGGTACCGGTTCGTCGCGCAGGGGCTGGCCTACGAACTGCCGCACATGTTCGCGCTGATGACGGCGGCGGTGGCGGCGCACTCGCTGGACCTGCGGGTGATCGGCGCGGCGCAGGGCGGGCTGTGGTTCGGGGTGTGGATGCCGGTCGCGTTCGCGGTGTACCTGCTGTCCGCGCTCGCGATGGCGTTCTGGGGGCCGTTCGGCGCGCCGCTCGGCGCCGACATCGCCGGGGGAGCGGCGCTCGACCTGCCCGGCCCGGACCGCCTGGTGTTCCTCGCCGGGCGGTACGGGCTGCTCGCCGTCGCGTCGGCCGTCGCGGTCCCGCTTTTCCTCGGCGGCGGGGACGGTCCGCTGCTGCCGCCGTGGCTGTGGTCGGCGGTGAAGGCGTGCGCGGTGCTCGCGCTGCTGGTGTGGGCGGGGCGGCGGCTGCCCGTCCTGCGGATGGACCGGTTCGTGCAGGCGGCGTGGATCGTGCTGATCCCGGCCGTGCTGCTGCAGATGCTCGTCGTCGCGATCGTCGTCGTGGACTGAGGAGGTTCCCGTGACCGTCCTGTTCTGGGTGCTCGCCGTCGCGGCGGTGGGCTCCGGCGCGGCGGTGTTCGCCGTCGGGTCGATGGCGCGGGCGACGTTCGCGCTGCTCGCGTCGTTCCTGTGCGTGGGCGGCGAGCTGCTGCTCGCGGGGCTGCACTACCTCGGCGTGCTGGTCGTGCTGATGATGATCATGGAGATGCTGGTGATGGCGGTCTTCATGGTCATGTACATGATGGACCCGGCCGGGCTGATGCCGATGTCGATGGTGCACAACCGGCGCGGCGCCCTCGCGGTCTCCGGCGCGGTGTTCGCGGCGCTGGCGGCCGGGATCGTCGCGATCCCGTGGCCGGAGCGGCGGGGCGGCCCGCCGCACGACCCGGCGTTCGCCCTGGGGCAGGCGATCATGGGGCCGAAGATGCTGGTCATGATGGTGATCGGGGTGGCGATCCTGGCCACCATGATCGCCACGGTCGTGCTCGCCACCCGCACCGGACGCTACGGCGAGGACGGCGCGCGATGACCCTCCAGGCGTTCCTGCTGCTCGCCGCCGCCCTGTTCTGCGTCGGTCTCTACGGCGCCCTGTCGCAGCGGTCGATCGTGATGCTGATGATGGGCCTGGAACTGATGATCAACGGGATCCTCGTCGGGGCGGCCGGGTTCTGGCACGCGGTCTCGCCCGGCGCGCCGGACGGCCAGGTCCTCGTCCTCGTCGCCCTCACGGTCATGGCGCTGGAGATGGCGATGGGGTTCGCCGTGGTCACCGCCCTGTTCCGGGCGCGCGACGTGGACATGGCCGACGACGCCCGCGACCTCAAGGGATGATCGTCGCGCTCGCCGTGACGCCGCCGGCCGCCGGGGCGCTGCTCCTGCTCGCCGGGCGCCGGGCCGACCGCGCGGCCCCGGCCCTGGGCGTCCTGGTGGCGGCGGCCGTGCTGGCGCTGGCGGTCGCGGCGGCGGTCACCCGTCCCGCGGCGCGGTTCGCGCTGCTGCCCGGGTGGCCCGGCGGGCTGGCCGTGGACGGTCTGTCGGGTGTGCTCGTGGTGACCGTCGCGTCCGTCCTGCTATTGATCCTGGTGTTCGCCGCCGCGGACGGCTACGGCGCCCGGTTCTTCGGCCTGATGCTGCTGTTCGCGGGCGCGATGCTGGTGACGGTCACCGCGTCCGACCTCGTCCTGCTGCTGATGGGCTGGGAGGTCATGGGCGCGATGTCGTACGCGCTCATCGGCTACGAGTGGCGCGAGGCGGAGCCGGTGCGCTCGGCGGACGTCGCGTTCCTCACCACCCGCGCCGCCGACCTCGGCCTGTACGCGGCGGCGGGCTTCGCGGTCGCCGGGACGCACTCGCTCGCGCTCTCGTCGCTCGCCGGCGCGGCGGAACCCTGGCGCGGCCTCGCGGCGGCCGGTGCCGTGCTGGCCGCGCTGGGGAAGTCGGCGCAGCTCCCGTTCTCGTTCTGGCTGTCGCGGGCGATGGCCGGGCCGAGCCCGGTGTCGGCGCTGCTGCACTCGGCCACCATGGTCGCCGCCGGCGCCTACCTGCTGCTGCGGCTGGACCCGCTGCTCGCGGCGACCGGCTGGGCCGGCACGTTCGTCGTCTGGGCCGGCGCCGTCACCGCGCTGGTGCTCGGCGCCGTGGCGCTGGCGCAGCGCGACCTGAAGCAGCTGCTCGCCGCGTCGACCTGCGCGCAGATCGGGTTCATGGTGCTGGGCGCGGGCGCCGGCTCCGTGTCCGGCGGTACCGCGCAGCTCGTGGCGCACGCGGCGGTGAAGAGCCTGCTGTTCCTGTGCGCGGGCGCATGGCTGACCGCCCTCGGCACCAGGCGGCTGGACGGGTTGCACGGTGCGGCGCGCCGGTACCGGCTGGTCGGCGCCGCGTTCGGGGCGGGCGCGCTCGCCTTGGCCGGGCTGCCGCCCTTCGCGCTGTGGGTGACGAAGGACGAGGTGCTGACCGCCGCCGGTGCGCGCTCGCCCGCGCTCCTCGCGGTCGGGCTCGCCGCGTCCGTCCTGTCCGCCGCCTACGCCGCCAAGGCGCTGTTCGCCGTGTGGCGCGGCACCCGCACGGACGGGGCGCGCGTGCCCTTGCTCGCCCGCCTACCGCTGGTCGTCCTGGCGGGGGCGGCCTGCTCGCTCGGCGTGCTCGGGCTGCGCGGCGTCGCCGCCGCTCTGGGCATTCCGGGCGAGACGCGGGTGAACGGCCTGGAACTGGCGGTCTCCGGCGTCCTGGCGGCGTTGACGATCGTCGCCGTCCGGTTCGCGCGGGCGGTCCCGGCACCCGTGTGGGCGGCGGACTGGCTGTTCCTCGAACGGGCCGCGCGGGCCGGGATCGTCCGCCCGGCGTTCGCGGTGGCGCGCGCGCTCGCCGCGTTCGACGACCGGTACGTGGACGGCGCCGTCCGGGCCGTCGCGCGGTCCGGACAGCGGGCCGCCGGGCTCGCCGGACGCGGCGCCGAACCGCGGCTCGACGGCCTGGTCGCCGGGGTCGGGCGGGGCGCGCGGCGGTTCGCCGCGCTGGCACGGCGCCCGCAGACCGGGCTCGTCCACACCTACTACGCGCAGGCGGCGGTGCTGCTCGCGGTCCTCGTCGCCGTCGCCGTGCTGGCGGGGTGGTGACCGTGCTGTCGCTGGCCGTCTTCCTGCCGCTCGCCGCCGCGCTCGTCCTGCCGGCCGTACCGCGCCGCGCCGCGCCGTGGTTCTGGATCGCCGTCACCCTCGCCGACCTCGCCCTCGTCGCGGGCATGTGGGCGGCGCACGGCACCGGACCCGGCATCGCCTACGAGACGGACGTGCGGTGGATACCGTCCGTCCGGGCGGGCTACCACGTGGGCCTGGACGGGCTGTCCTTCCCGCTCGTCACGCTGACCGCCGTACTGTTCGCCGCCTGCGCGGTGTACTCGGTCCGGCAGACGCATCGGGTGCGGGCGTTCGCGATCCTCTTCCTGTTCCTGGAGACGGTGTGCCTCGGGCTGTTCGCGGCCCTGGACCTGCTGCTGTTCTTCGTCTTCTTCGACCTGTCGATCGTCGGCATGTACTTCGTGATCCTGCTGTGGGGGCACGGCGACCGGACCGCGTCGGCGCTGAAGTTCTTCCTCTACACGTTCCTCGGCTCGCTGGTCCTGCTGCTCGGCTTCATCGGCCTCTACCTCGGCGCGGACCCGCACACCTTCGACATGGTCGAGCTCGCCCGGCACCCGCCGCTCGCCGGCTCGCCCGGACTCGCCGGGCTGACGCTGCTGGCCGTCGGCCTCGGCCTCGGCATCAAGACGCCCGTCGTGCCGTTCCACACATGGCTGCCGCCCGCGCACACCGACGCGCCCGCCGCCGGGTCCGCGATCCTCGCCGGGGTCATGCTGAAGATGGGCGCGTACGGGTTCGTCCGCATCGCCATGCCGATGCTGCCGGACGCCTGGAGCCGGTACGCGCTCGTCTTCCTCATCGTGGGCCTGGTGGGCGTCCTGTACGGGGCGCTGGTGGCGCTCGCACAGGACAACGTGAAGCGGCTCGTCGCCTACACGTCCGTCAACCACATGGGCTACATCGTCCTGGCTCTCGGCGCCGCCGGGTACGCGTCCGGGCACGCGGACGCGCGCAGGCTCGCCGTCACCGGGGCGGTCACGCAGATGGTCTCCCACGGCCTCGTCACCGGCGCTCTGTTCCTGCTCTGCGGCGTCCTGCACGACCGGGCGGGAAGCTACGACCTCGGACGGTTCGGCGGCATCGCGCGCACCGCGCCCGTCTACGCCGGGATGCTGGCGCTCGCCGCGTTCGCCGCCCTCGGGCTGCCCGGCCTGTCCGGGTTCATCGCCGAGTTCCAGATCTTCGCCGGGACGATCGGGAGCGGCACGACGGCGGCGGCCGTGACCGGGGCGATCGCCGTCCTCGGCATCCTCGTCACCGCGGCGCTGTTCCTGCGCGTCCTGCACCGGGCCGTGCTGGGCGCGCCCGGCGAGCTGTCCGAGCGGGTCGGGGACGCGCGGCGGCCCGAGCGCGCGGCGATCGTCCCGCTGCTGGCGCTGTCGCTGCTGATCGGGGTCGCGCCGCGCGCCCTGCTCGACACGATCGAGCCGGTGTCGGCGGCCGTGACCGCGGTGACCGGCCGATGAACGAGAACCCCGCCGACCTCGCCCCCGAGCTGTGCGTGCTGATCGCCGCCGTCCTCGGGCTGGTCAACGGGCTGTTCCTGCCCCGGACCCGGCAGTGGCGGGTCGCGGTGGTCTGCGCGGCCGGGCTCGCCGCGGGCCTGGCCGTCGCCGCCGTCGACGCGACCCGCCCCGACCTGGTCGTGTTCGACGCGTTCTTCGTCGATCCGATCACGCACGTCACCCGCATCACCGTGCTCGGCGCGACGCTGCTGGTCCTCGCCCTGGCCGCCGGACCCGTCCGCGACCATCCCCGGGAGAGCGAGCACTACGTCCTGATCCTGCTGTCGGCGCTCGGCACGATGGTGCTCGGAGCCTCCTCGGACCTGCTCGTCGTCGTCGCGGCGTACCTGCTGGCGAGCCTCCCCGCGTACGCGCTCGCCGGGTTCGGCAAGGACGCGCACGGCACCGAAGCGGCGCTGAAGTACTACCTGATGGGCGCGTTCCTCGGCGTCGTGATGCTGGCGGGCGTCACGCTGCTCTACGGCGTCGGGCGCGGCACCGCGTACGGGACGCTCCGCGCGGGCCTGGCCGCCGCGCCGTCCGCCGCCGTCTCCACCGGCGTCGTCGCGCTGCTCGCGGGGCTGCTGTTCAAGGCGGGCGCCGTCCCCGGTCAGTTCTGGGTCCCCGACGTCACGGAAGGGGCGCCGCCGGCCGTCGCCGCGTTCGTCACGACCGTCCCGAAGATCGGGGCGTTCGCCGCGCTGCTGCGGTTCGGCTCGGAGGCGCTGCCGCCCGGCGCCGGGGGATGGCCCGCCCTCGTCGCCGTCATCGCAGCGGCCACGATGACGCTCGGCAACCTCGCCGCGTTCGGGCAGGACAACGTCCGCCGCCTGCTCGCCTACTCCACCGTCAGCCAGGCCGGATACCTGCTCGTCCCGGTCGCGATGGCGGGCCGCACCGACCTCGCGCGGACCGCGCTGCTGTTCTACGTCGCCGCCTACGCGGTGACGAACCTCGGCGCGTTCGCCGCCGTCGTCGCGGCCGGACGCGACGACCTCGCCGCCTACACCGGCCTGCTGCGCGCCTCGCCGCTCCTCGGGCTGTCGCTGGTCGTCTGCCTGCTCGGCTTCGTCGGGACACCGCCGACCGCCGTGTTCGTCGGGAAGGTCCTGATGTTCGGCGCCGCGCTCGACGGCCGGTACGCCTGGCTCGCCGCCGTCGCCGCGATCAACACGGTCGCGAGCGTCTTCTACTACCTGCGCTGGATCGTCCCGCTGTTCCGGCGGCCCGGCGGCGGCGGGCGCGCCGCCCCCCGGGCCCAGGGCGGCGCCCGGGGGGGCGCGGCGAGGAGCGGGGGGGGGGGGAAGCGTTTGGTGGGGCAAGT